>UQZE01000186.1 GCA_900545325.1 uncultured Eubacteriales bacterium | reverse complement strand
GCGCGAACAGGAACACGGCCGAATACACGACGAGCGGCGTAACGAACAAATATCCCGTCAGATATTTTTTAAATTTTTTCGTCTTGATGCTTTGCATATTTTAACTGAATAAGATCGCCGTCGCCTGTCGGGCCGCATAATCGAGTTTTTCCTGGATAATATCGGCGGAAGCGTCGTCCGCGAGAATGTCTTCGAGCGCGGCGGACAGATACAGATCGTTTACCGAAAGCCATTCGGGAAGCGAAGGACGCGCGCAAGCGGTGTTCAACTGATCGAGCACGACGAGTTTTTTGTCCCTGTTGGGATCGCTTTCGTCAACCGTTGCGTATTCTTTCACCGTAGAAAAATTGCCCGAAAATTTAGAAATTTTTTCCTGATTTTCCTTTCTCATCAAAAATTCAACGAGTTTCATCGCGTCTTCCTTGTTTTTCGTAGATTCCAGAACGACTAAGTTTTCCCCGCCGATATTGGAATACGAAGTGTCGCCTTCGTTCGGCACGGGTACCTTAATCACGCCGAAATTGAGATTCGGGAAAGAATTCGTGATCGTGTCGATATCGTAGCTGCTTCCGAGTTTCGTGGCGATCAGGCCGTGGCCGAAAGCGTTGGAACTGTCGCGGATCGACTTCGGCGTGGCCTCGTAAAGATCTTTTATCATATTCGCGGCCTCCACGCCCTTCGCGTCGTTAAAGGTAACGGCCGTTTCGTCCTCGTTCATGAACGAACCGCCGACGTTTTCCAAAAACACCTGGAAGTACCAGGAGGCGTAACCGCCGTTGCCGATCCCTTCGAAAAGTCCGGACTGAGATTCGTCCAGCGTTTTTGCGATCGCAAGCCATTCGTCCCATGTTTCAAAGGGTTCGCTCACGAGATCCTTGTTATAGAACAGCACCGAAGTCGTGATTGTCAGCGGCAGAGCGTACGTCTTGCCTTTATAGACGGTCGTTTCGTAAGCGCCTTCGAAATATTCCAGCGAAGAAAGATATTCCGAAGCGTCGATCGCGTCGTCCATCGCGTACAAAACGCCTTCCTCCGCATACTTTGCGACGAGCGGCTGGTCGAGATAAGCGACGTCAGGTTTGTTTTTAGCGCGGAGCGACGCGTTGAAAGTCGTTTTATAGTCGTCTTTCGTAATGAAATTCGGCTTTACTTCTATGCCTGTTTCCGCGGTAAATTCTTTAAGCATATCTTTGAATTCGTTCTGGTCTGCCTGCGTATTCGGCTGATACGCCCAAAATTGCAGCGCCGTGCTGCCGCTTTCCTTGTTGCAGCCGAACAGACTGACCGCGCCGAAGAGAACGACGGCACTCAATAAGATGCTTAAAAACTTTTTCATAACTTCCTCCTATAAATTTGATCTGTAAAAGGCGCTTTTTGCGTATTTTATACGCAAAAAACAGCGCTGTTTTTTAATGTTATCGTTAACATTTTTGCGAAAACAAAAAATTTTCACGCGGACCCGTTGATTTTCAACGTGGGTTTCACAAATATTCCCTTTTCCATCGGTTTTTTCGTTTTCAAAGCCTCTATCATCTTGCCCGCAAGGATTTTTCCTACTTCCACAACGGGCTGAGCGACGGTTGTTACGGCGGGATGCATAATGTTTTCATACCCCAAACCGTCGAACCCCGTTACCGCAATGTCATCGGGTACGGATAATCCCTTGCTCTTTGCAGCCCTCATAGCCCCCATTGCCAAAAGATCGCTCGCACAGACGATCGCTTTTACTCCGGGTCTTTCTTCCAAAATCTTTTTCGCGGAAGAGTAACCGTGCTGTTCGTCGTTGCTGCAAAGTTTTATTTTTGCATCTATGCCGTATTTTGCCGCACAGTCGCTGAAACCTTTCAGACGCTGAACGGAAAAATGTTCTGGATTTTTGATGCCGATATAGGCCACGTCTTTATAACCTTTATTGAAAACGTACTCTGCCATCTGGTAGCTTCCGTCGTAGTTGTCCACGTCCACCCAGTTATTAAAATATGCGCTGTTACCGAAAACGATGGCAGGGTTTTT
>UQZE01000185.1 GCA_900545325.1 uncultured Eubacteriales bacterium | reverse complement strand
AAGCGCCGTAGGTGGAAACGGTCTGCATAGCCGCCGTTTCGAGACAGTTGGCGTCGAGCTCGGCGTCAGCCGTGCCCAAAATCTGCGTTATGCCCGTAACCGTTTTGTCTACAAAACAGTTTTCCACCGTGCCTGAATTATTGTAAGCTATGCCTGCGACACCGAGCGCTTCGCCCTCATTCGTCAATTTGACGAGGCTGATACAATTTTTGACCGTACCGAAGTTGTTGAAAACGACGCCCGCTACCCATTTATGTCCTGCGCCCATGACCTCGCCTTCCACAAAGACGTTCTCGATCGTGCCTCTGTTGACAGCCGCGACGGCGGCAGATGCCGCCCCGACGTAACGGCGCTGTTCGCCTATTTTAACGGTCAGATTTTTCACTACGCCGCCTTCGCCGATCACGCCGAACAAACCGTTATTTGCCTTACCGTCGCCGCCTTTCCAGCCGCTGATGGTATAACCGTTGCCGTCGAAAGTGCCCGTAAAGGGATTATCGGCCGTCGCAACCTCGTCGGCGTCAACGCCTGTGGCAGGAGCGATGGCGTCGTTGAACCACCCCGCGCTCGCGTCGATATCGGCGGTCAGGCGGTAACTCTTTTTCATGTCCGCGGGATTCGTGGAGGTGGAAAGCGCTCTCAGTTCTTCGAAAGTAGAAATTTCCACAACTTCTTCCATGTTGGCGTTGCTCACGGTAAAGGTCTTTTCCGCAGTGGTGGTCGGGCTTTCGTCAGACGTTACGACTACGGTGAACGTCGCGCCGTCCGCCACGTCAGCAGTGAGGGTAACAAGCCCTGCGGCGGAGATGGCAACGCCCGTAACGGGTGCTTTCAGACTGAACGTAACGGAATTGTCGGTTACGTTGGAAAGCGTGTAAGTGATCTGCAGCGTGCGCTGTTCTTCCACGTTGTAGTCGAGATAGGTTTCCGTGTTCGTAATATTCAGCACGGGTTTCGCCGCGGGCGGCGTAAAGCCTTCGTGTCTGAGCATCGGATAGTACCCGTCGACCAGACACCACACCTCTTCGCTCCAGCCGGCGTCCGTATAATTTTTAGCCGTCTTCATCCAGGCGTCGCTCTTCTGGATATTCGCGTCCTGCTTTTTATTGTAGCTGACCGCCGCAGAAACGCTGCTGTCGAGCACGTAGCTGTTCGCGATCGTGCCCGCGCCTTCGCCTTCCGAGTTCACCAGTCCCGAACCGTGCGCGCCCTCGCCCACCGTAACGGGACCGATCGCGTAGCAGTTCTCTATCGTGCCGTAGTTGGAGCCGACCAGGGACGCGCCGGGAACCCCCGTCATGGTAACCTTGACGTTCGTATAGCAATTCTGTATCGTACCGCGGTTACTTCCGGCGAGAACGCCGCACCAGGCCGCGCCGTTAAGTCCGTCGCCCGCCTCCATACCGCTTTCGAGTCCGAGGTTCTTGACCGTGCCCGTCGCCTCGATAAGGTAAAAGAAACCTTTGTTATAGCCGCCTTCGGCAGTCTTGAAGTTCTTGATCGTAAAGCCGTTGCCGTCGAGCGTGCCGCTTAAGCCTACCGCTTCCGCCTCTTTTCCCTCTTCTTCGGGAACGCCGAGCGGCGTCCATTCCTCGGTGAGGGTGATGTCGTTCACAAGCTTATAATTGCCCGTGAGCACCATGTTTCTGAGCTGTTCCTCCGTGGATATCTCGGTCGCCGGCGGCGCGGGATTGTCCACGGTGAAAGTTACCGTATCGCTGACGGTAGGATCGGTCTGCGCGGCGGCCTTTATTTTGAATGTCAGGCCGTCCTTCGTGGTCTCGGCAACGGTCAGCTTATCGCCTTCGAGCGATACGCCCGCGGCGCTGCCGATAAGCGACCATGTTACCGCCTGGCTTGCATTCTCCGGCAAGACCTTGGCGGTAAGGGTGTGCGAGCCGGGTCCGACCGAGGTTTCGGAAACGGTGATCTCCACCGTTTCGGGCGCGGCGGACTTTTCGCCGTCTTTTTTGCAGCCCGCCGCGCACAAAGTCGCGAACATGACGGCCGCAAGCATGATTGTCAGTAATTTTTTCATATTTTCCTCC
>UQZE01000184.1 GCA_900545325.1 uncultured Eubacteriales bacterium | reverse complement strand
ATGTTCTGACGTCGCTCTCTATTTTATAAATTATTGTAAGATCGCTCTTTTTGCCCTGCGCCTCGTTGCCGACGTTTTCGTCCATGGAATAAGTAACGGAAAAGCCGAATTCGCCCGAAACGGGACACCGCACCTCTCCGTTTTCCAAAAATTCGGGAACCGTGCCCGAAAAAACCGTTTCTTCGTTCACTTTCAGCGTTACGGAAATGTATTGATCGAGGGAATTTTCCCTGCCCTGCCGTAAGGCAACGACAAAATCGGCGGAGCCTTTCGCTTTCGCCTTGTGCGTTACGGTCCGCGCCTCGCCGGGGAGCAGGTCTTTGATTTCCGCACTTTCCGAAACGGATGAACCGTCGCCGCCGACGATAAAATCGCCGTCGTCTTTAACAATGTACACGGCGGCCGCTACTGTGCCTATTGTAAGCACTGCCACTATCGCCAATAAAACCAACAGCGATCTACCTTTCATTTTCGCAACCCCCACGGTCATTTTTTGATAATAACATACGGCAATATTTAAATATCATATTCATTATATCACCGCCGCGGGGAAAATGCAACGTTTTTTAAAAATTAATTCAATTTTTTTATACGTACGAGCGTTTTCTGAGCAATTTCTTTTTTTAATTCCGCTCATACGCGATCTATAATGGCATTTGTTGTGTCTTTTTCCGTATCAATAATTTACGACAAGCACTTCCTTTCTGCTGCCGTATCTGCCGGCGCGAGGCACGAGTTCCAATATTTTATACCCCTTTTTTTCACACCATCCGATCAGATTTTCGTTCGTCTTGCCGTTATGAAACAATAAATTCGAAAGCATAAACATCTGCCCGTTCGCGTCTATCTTTTCCAAAAAGGCAAGGAGATCTTTTTCCTGTTCTTCGTCCCATCCGTTAAATCCCCTTTTGCCGTCGTTATAGGTGGCGTTTGTCAGGATATACGGCGGATCGAAATAAAACACCGTATCTTTCGGATAGGCGTTCAAGTCGAGGTCGTTGAAATCCAGATTGAGAAGATCCACGCTCCGCGCTTTCGGTACAAAGGCCGCTATCCGTTCAAACGTGCTTTCGTTGCAGGCGCAGTTCCCGACGGGAGTATTGAATTCGTGTTTGGCATTGAACCGCAGCTGATTTTGAAAACAATACATCTGCAATACGAACAGATCGAGCGGATTCTGCCTTTCGTTATACTTCCGCCTGTACGCCGCATAAGTTTCTTTGTTGCCCCGCTCCAGGCGGTTATCCCGCACGATGCGTTCTATCCTGCGGCTAAGCGCCGCGCGGTCCTCTTCGAGCAGCATTTTTACGATGTCGAATACGTATTTGTTGTACTCGTTATACACGACTTTTTCCGCGGAAATATTTACGCCGACGTTGAAGGCTCCGCCCATCGCATCCACAAAAACGGAATATTTTTCGGGCAGCGCCTCTATAATCTGATCGACGATATAATTTTTGCTCCCGCTGTAATTCAGCGGGCTTTTTATCACGTTTTTTGCTTTTTCAAAATATATGAGCAGTTCGCTCAATCCTTTTCCGCCGCCTTTCTGGCTTGCCCTTATATTTTTGTATTCGCGGAACGGGATTTTTTCCACAACGATTTTTCCGTTTTTCGCATATTTTTTGAAAACTTTTAGCAATTCCTCCGCAGGAAGCAGCCCCTGCGTGCTGTAACTGACCACAATATGTCTGAAATTCGCATGCGCGATCAAGTCTTCGTATGCGCTTTTAACGGCCGCCTTTTTCGTATAGACCGATTTTTCAGGCCTGTCCAGCCGCCTGCCCGTAAGGCCGCGGATTTCCGGACGGTCGTATTTCGCAATGGTTTCAAGCACATGATACGCGGAGGCATAATCCGTTACCGTATACGGCGTATCGAGATACAGTATATCGCCCGAAATACGCCGCAGAAGCCCGTTCGCATCCTCTTTGTACACGGCGTTATCCTGCGAAGCAAGCGGTTTGTTTTCCATGGACAGCGGACCGAATACGAATTCTTTCGCCGTCCTCTTGTCCCATGTTTTCAAAAACGCTTCGTACGTGCCGGAAGTATTAGACGCACCCATGGCGTTTTCGATCAGCGAAGCGACGGCGAAATAATATTCTT
>UQZE01000183.1 GCA_900545325.1 uncultured Eubacteriales bacterium | reverse complement strand
CTCTTCGATATGATTTATCGGGAGAAAAATATAGAACTGTTTCTCAATACGCAGGTTGTGGACGCGGAGAAAGAGGGGAACAGGGTGAAAAGCATCACCGCCCTCGGATTGCTCGACGAACGGGCCTATTCGTTTTACGGCAAGGTCTTTGTCGACGCGAGCGGGGACGGCATCGTCGCGGAGCGCGCGGGCGCGGCGTTTATGTTCGGCACGGAGGCTCGTTCGGAATTCGGGGAAGATCTCGCGCCCCAAAAAGCCAAGCGCGTTACGCACGGCAGCACGGTCATGTTTCACACCGTGGATGCGGGAAGGCCCGAAAAGTACGTGCGCCCCGCTTTTGCCTACGACATAACGAAACTTCCGTTTTTCAATCGTTTAGGCACGAAACACAGGACTTTTTATAAGGGTAAAGACGGGCTGTATCATGGTTTTTGGTGGGTGGAATACGGCGGAGATCTCGACGTGATAGACGATAACGAAGCAATCACCCTTGAACTCAGAAAAATAGTTTACGGACTTTGGGATTACATCAAGAACAGCGGTCGATTCGAGGGAGTGGAAAATCTAAGGCTCGTCAAAGTCTGCCCGCTCGCAGGCAAACGGGAAAGCCGCAGGTTCATAGGCGATTATATCCTCACGCAGAACGACATCAGAAACAAGACCGATTTTCCCGACAGCGCGTACGTGGGCGGCTGGCCGATGGACGTGCACGCCGACAAGGGGATATACGACGAGGACGTTGCCACCAACTGGAATTTTGTGCCCGGCATGTACAACGCGCCTTTCAGAACGCTCTACGCAAAAGATTTTGAAAATCTTTTCCTCGCGGGGCGTATCACGAGTTGCTCGCGCGTAGCAAACGGGTCCACGCGCGTTATGGCCACCTGCGCGGCGACGGGGCAGGCCGTCGGCACGGCGGCGGCTATGTGCATAAATGAAACGATTTCGCCGCGCAGGCTTTGCGAAACTCGTATCGGTGAGCTGCAGAAACAGCTCGTGAAAGACGACCAGACGCTGGTAGGCTGGCAGGAAACGTACGATTTGAAGGGCGCGCGGGCGACGTCGAACGCAAATCCGCCGCTCGTTAACGGAACGGACGGCAGCCTTCGCTCGTTGAATAAAAATATGGTGCTTGCCCTCCCGCTGGTAAAGCCGACGGAGAAAGTTTGCGTCCGCATAAAAAATACGCAGGAGGAAGAACAGCTGCTTACGGCGCGGATCTTGCTCGGAACGATGAAGGAATGTTATCTGCCCGAAAAGTGCGCCGCCACGCAGACCGTCGCGCTGCGGGCGGGATTCGACGGGGAAATCGCCCTCGATACGGCGGGCTTGATCGGGAAAGATCAAAAGATATATCTTGCGTTTTCCGAAAATCCCGCGCTGTCGCTTTACGTTTCTGCAACGGAAATGACGGGCGCGCCCTCTTTTACCATGTGGGAAAGAACGCCCGACGCCGCCGATCCGCGGCGCTACGTGCTCACGCGCACACATGACAATATAGCTTTCAGAACGAGCGAGAGAGAGGATATCTACGGCGCGGAAAACGTATTAAGCGGCTATAACAGGCCCTACGGCTTGCCGAACATCTGCATCATGGAAAAGAAAGGCGCCTTTCTGCGTATAGATTTTGAAGAAAAATTCGTCCGCGAAATCAGGCTGATTTTCAACACCGACCTCGCGGAGGACATCATTTACAGCCGCTGTCCCAAACTCATAAAGGATTTCAAGGTGAAAGCCGAGGGACGAGGATTCGAAAGGGAGATCCTCGTCGAAGGCAATTTCGACAGAATGTGTTCGGTCGCCGTCGGCGGCGCGGTTTCGCGCGTCATTATAACGCCGCTGGCCGACTACGGTTCCGAATATTACGAGATATACGGCGTAAAGATATACTGATATATTGAACTCGCAAAAGTGTCATAAAAAGACAAAATTTTGCATAAGCTTTACCATTAAAACAGGGGGTGCAGAACATTGCGTGAATATATTAAAGAACGCATTTTGGAAGAAGCCCGTTATATAGTCGAAAGCGAAGCGACGGTCAGACAGGCGGCGAAAACGTTCGCCTCAAGCAAATCGACGGTACATAAAGACGTTACCGAACGTTTGCGCGAGATCGACAAAG
>UQZE01000182.1 GCA_900545325.1 uncultured Eubacteriales bacterium | reverse complement strand
CTTTGCGGAGGAAACTTTAACGAAAGCGTGTCCGGAGCCGCCTGAACAGGCCGTTTCCGCCGCGCCGCCTCCGCCGCAAGCGGCGGGCGTGCCCGTAACGGCGGCAGGCGCGGACGGCGCGCAGACCAAAACGACGGCGGCCGCACCGAACGCGGCGGAATCGGAAAAAATCGTAAACCCGAAACGGGGAAGAAAATGCCGCGGGCCGAAACGGCGCGACAGGCGGCCGCAGGAACTGCGGAACTGAGGTTATTGCGGAAAGGAGGAAACATGGTCGGAAAATTCACAAAAATACGCTTGATACTTACGGCAGTATTGGCGTTTATTACGGCCGCCGTTCTTTCTTTCGCGGTATTTGCGGCGACGAACGTGCGGCTTACGGGCAGCGGCGGACTTGAATACGAGGCGTCGGGGGAACAACCGCCCGACCCCGTTACGCCGCCGAAAACGCCGGAAGAGGAGAAAGTACAGTACGATCGGTTGACGGATTCGGGATTTGCAGTTGAAGAGGGTAAAATAGACCAATTACAACCTAGCCAAGGTAGCCTTTGGGATCCTGATAAAACGCCAAAAGATATGAATTACGCTTTGCGCGCGGTAAAAGAAGAAAACGGGCAGCTCGTTCCTACGGGCGAAAAACCGATTTTATCTTTCGCCATTTATGACGGCGCGGTGTGCGATTATGTGAACGAACTGGTCATAATTTTGGATTTCTCTTCTTTCTATATTACGTCGTTTGGAAGCTATTTTATGGATGGCTTGGCTTATGCTATATGCGGACTATCGAAAAATATCAATCCTGACAAAGCGTTTGCTTATTCTGTTGATGTTCCTGTTTACGACGCGATCACGGGCGCGAAGAAAGAACAGGACGGTTCCCCCGTTACGAAAACAGTTGCGTTTAACGGCGAAGGATTTGAAATCGAGGGAGAGAGCGTTGCGGATTACAGCGGTTTTTCGCTGCGGTTAGTATTGCCTAACGTAAAAAGCGAAAACGGAGAAGCGCTTACCGTAACATTCGCAGAATCCAGTTTGAATGTTTCGAACTGGCAACAAAACTTAGGTTTTTACCCAGGAAATATATCGATAGATCTGAGCTTTATGGATCTCGACAGAGAGGGTGGAGCAAGTATTGAAGGCATTGAAATCAACAGTAACGCTACGGGGCATCAAGGTGCGCCAGGTTCACCCACCGTAACGCATTTCCACTTTATCGGCAAAACGGAAAATCAGCTGGAATATGCGTTCAACAACGCCATCGAATATGTCGGCGGAAATAACGCGCCCGAAGGCTACACTACGGAAATTTTCGTCAAAGAAAGTCTTTCCTCGCCGTTTACGCGGCTTTATACGCGCGTGTTGAAAAATGCGGGAAAAGCGGAAATCGTCGTGGTGGATTCCGCGGCGACGGACGGACAATCGGATCGGGATATCCTCGCCATACTTGAACTGTGTTACTGGCTCAAATACGAAAAAGGGGTGCAGGACATAGACGGGAAATATCTGATCAGCCACCAGCGGCGGCTGTCGGACAATAAGCTTGACGGCGAGCGCGCGCAGGTTAGCGTTTCGTGGGACGATACGGAATTGATCGACGGAAAGGCTGCGCATGCGGTTGTCTGCGCACATCAGCCGGGCAGCGCGGGGGAAGGCGGTCTGATCGGGTACTTTACGGCGGACAGAACATTTTTCGGCGCGGACGGACTGCCGATTTCGAGATAATAAAAAACGCGGCTTATCGCCGCGTTTTTTCATGCGTTTTTGCTTTGATCGCGCTTTTCCTGCTCCGCCTTTTCCGTTTGGGAAGAGATATACAAAAACATGCTGATAAAAACTTTTCTGTATCTTTCGAGCGTGCTTTCGCTGATGTTCAGATCGCGGCACTTTTTCTTTTCCTCGTCTTCGAAATACTGGGGTTTAAGATATAAATGTTCAAATACGGCCTTTCGGTTCGTGCCGTTCATGAAATCGTACCTGTCCCAGAAAAGCAGTTCCTCCAACAGGATCTTGTAGGCGGTTTCATAGCGTTTTTCGCCTTTGTTCCGTACGCAATCCCTCATGAAATACTCGGTAGATTTTGAAATTTCCATTTTTTTCCTCCTGCGTTTTCTTTTTATTATAAAAAATAGATCGGAAGAGC
>UQZE01000181.1 GCA_900545325.1 uncultured Eubacteriales bacterium | reverse complement strand
GGAGTTCAGACGTGTGCTCTTCCGATCTCGTCTACCCTCAGATCGAACACCGCCTTGCCGTTCATCGCGCTGTTGTCTATGGTTTCGCCGCTCACGAATTCGACCTTTACGCTGAATTCCGCTTTCGTAACGCTCTCGTCCGCCGCAAGCGTGCCGAGTTTCAGATTTTGCCCCTTTTCTTCATACTCATTTAAATAGAATACTTCGGGTTCGCCCTCCGCCGGCGAAACGGTAATTTTCAGTTGCTGCGCAAGAGCTTTGTCCGCCGCGCTTTCCGCCGCGACGTTCACCACGCTTACGCAATAATCGAACGCCACGCCGCCGTGGTTTTCTATGCTCAGCACCGCAGTCTGCTCAACGCCCGGAACGACGTTTTCAAGGCTGAAAATCGCGCTGTCTTCCTTTTCCAGGTCGACGCGCCCGCTTTCCTCAAAGGGTTTTAGCGTGCCGTCCTCCTCCAACCTGTTTCCCGAAAGCGACGTTCTGTAAAGCCTTGCCTCCAGCGAAGCGGCCTGCAGGTGCACGTTCGATTCCGAACTGTCCGAAAACAGGGCGAACGTACCCAAAACGAGCAGGGAAACGCTGAGCAGCGCTATCACGGCAGAAAACACGATCGCTTTCATTCTCGTTAACCGCATATCCTTACCTCCGCCGTTATTCCGCGTTTTCCGCATTGTTTTCCGCGGCGAGCCTTGCCTCGCGGGCCAGGCGGCGGTGTTCCCTGCGCTGCGCTTTCTTTTCCTCTTCGCGGCGCTCGCGTTCCGCAGAAAGGTCGCCGTAGGAAATATCGATAATATCTTTGACGGCGGGCACCATCTCCGCTTTGTCCACCTTGATCTCGATGGGCTTTTCCTTGATGTTCAGTCCCGCGTTGTCCGTATAAGCGGCGAAGTTGTTGTTCTGCACCGTCAGCCTGGCGAATATCGCGCCGCGCTTGAATAAAATACGGACGACCAGTTTCTTGCCGAGGTAAACGCTGGCGCTTTTATCGTTCACCACTTTTTTCACGCCCTCTTTCGCTTCGGCATAGGCGAGGATTTCGTCGATATACTTTTTACGTTCGTCGTCGAGTTCCTCGTAAGCTTCGGCGTACGGAACGGCTTCGTTCCGCTTGAGCAGGACCACGCCGTCTTCCGTCAGGTCTACGAGCGTTCCGTTCTGCGGTTCCTCCGCCTCTTCTTCCGTATCCTTTTCCGCAGCCGTAACGGTCAGCGTCTCTTCCGCAGGGGGAACGGGCGCCGTCGCCTTTTCTCCCACGGGAACGAGTTCATAAGTATATCCGTCCACGACCACGAGTTTCCCTTGCGCGGCTTTCTGTCTGCCCGAACGCACCAGCTCGACCACGATCCACACGATCAAAGTCAGCGCGAGCGCGCAGATGACCGCCACGCACACAATGAATAATGGTTCATTCATTTTTGCTCTCCCTCTCCTTTTTCAGTTCTTCTATTTCTCGCTTCAAGGTTTCGATTTCTTCGTCCCTTGCCGCGGCGTTTTCCCGCTTTTCCCGCCTGCCCTCGCGCACCAGCCCCGCGATATGCCACGATTCAAGCGCGGCCACCAGCAACGCGGGCAGTATCATACAGCAAACTATGCCGGCTTTCGAGCGAATAAAACGCACGAAAGCGCCGAGCGCGGCGCTGTGCCAGGTAACTTTTCCGATAATATCCCCGCTTGCGCTCGTAACCGTCTGTGTATCCGATTCCACGGCGTCGCCCTTCAAAGTGTACTCAAATCCTGTGGACGTCTTTTTGATTTCGGTTATTCTGTGCGTAACGATATATTCGTCTTTATCAGAGGCCCCGCGCCAGTAAAAGGTTACTACGTCGCCTACTTCGAGCTCTTCGTAAAACTCCGCGCCGTCCCGTTCGGCAACACGTACCGCAACGAGATCGCCCGCCCCTATCTCCGGCTCCATCGAACCTGTCAGCACGATGCGGAACTGACAACCGAAGAGCACGGCGTCCTCTCCTTTTGCCGAATAAAAAATAGTTATGGCGAGAGACAGCGCGGCAAGCAACAAAAAAAGAGCGATCAGAACACCCGATATGACGGACAGCGTTTTTTTAGCTGCCGCCTTCATGTTCTGACGTCGCTCTCTATTTTATAAATTATTGTAAGATCGCTCTTTTTGCAGATCGGAAGA
>UQZE01000180.1 GCA_900545325.1 uncultured Eubacteriales bacterium | reverse complement strand
TTACGGCGTTATACGGCAAGAAAATACTGTTTTCCGATATAGGGGAAATGCTCTTCACTCATTTCGGCGTATCGGGCCCGCTGGCGTTAAGCGTTTCTTCGCTTATAAACAGAAAGAATCCCGAAGACGTGCGGCTCTCTCTCGATCTGAAACCCGGGCTTACGGACGATCAGCTGAAAAATCGTATAGAACGAGATTTCGCGGAAATGAAAGGTAAGAACGCGGCAAACGCGCTCGTTAAGCTTATGCCCGCCAGACTGATCGGTGCCGTTTTGGGCGCGGCGGGTATTGACGCGAGAAAAAAAACGGCCGATTTTTCAAAAACGGATATGCTGGAATTGATAAACGCAGTCAAGCGTTTTCGGATTTCCGTAAAGGGCTTGCGTCCCGTTGCGGAGGCAGTCGTTACTTCGGGCGGCGTCTGCGTGAAGGACGTCAATCCGAAAACCATGGAAAGCAAGCTGGTGAAAGGGCTTTTTTTTGCGGGGGAAGTGCTCGATTTAGACGCGTTTACAGGCGGTTTCAATCTTCAGATCGCCTTTATGACGGGATATACAGCGGGGAAAAACGCATAAGATAAAAGGAGATAACATGAAACAAATCAATATAGCTCTCGACGGGCCTTCGGGCAGCGGGAAAAGTACGATCGCGAAACAACTTTCCAGAAAACTGGACATTTTGTACCTCGACACGGGCGCGATGTATCGGGCGGCTGCCTGCAAGGCTTTGGCTCTCGGCATCGATACGCTCGACGAAAAAGGCGTGCAGTCGTTTATCGGCGATATAGATTTGAAAATCGTATATCGAAACGGCGCCCAGCATACTTATCTCGACGGGGCGGACGTTTCGGAACGCATTCGGGAGCCTGAAGTTTCCATGGCCGCTTCCAACATTTCGTCGCTCCGTTGCGTAAGAATGAAAATGGTCGCGATGCAGAGGGATATCGCGAAGTCGATGTCCTGCGTCTTGGACGGGCGCGATATCGGTTCTTTCGTGCTGCCCGATGCAAGATATAAGTTTTATGTTACCGCGGATGCAAAAGTCCGCACGCTCCGTCGTCAGAAAGAACTGAGAGCGAAAGGTTTCGACGTCGGTTTTGAACAACTTCTGCAGGAAATCGAACAACGCGATTATAACGACAGGCATCGCGATTTTGCTCCTCTCGTGCAGGCGGAGGACGCCGTTCTGATCGACACCTCCGATCTTTCCGTCGAAGAGGTCGTCAATAAAATCTTATCGTATATCGAAAGGGATTAAAATGCACAATCAATTTTATGTAAGATCTTGTTATTTTTTGTTTTCCTTGATTTTTCCCTCAAAAGTGTATCAAAGGGAAAATTTTCCCCGGGGAAAAGCTTTGATCGTCGCCAATCACTATTCGGCTTTCGACCCCGCGTTTATGTATAAGTTCACGAAACGGGACTTGTTTTTTCTCTGTAAAAAAGAAGCGATGGAAAAGAAACTGCCGAGAAAACTTCTGGCGGAGGCCGGCGCTATCGCTATCGACCGCGAAACAAACGATATGCGCGCGATGATGAACGCGATAAAAGTTCTGAAAGAGGGTAAGAAACTGGTGGTTTTTCCCGAGGGAACGAGAAATAAGACGGGGGACGAATTGCAGGAACTGAAAGGCGGCGCGGGCGTGTTTGCCGTGAAAACGAAATCGCCCGTCGTGCCGGTTATGTTTCTTAAAAAACCGAAAGCGTTTCGTCGCACCTATTATATCGTAGGCGAACCGTTCGAACTCAGCGAGTTTTACGATAAAAAGCTTGTAAAAGAAGATTACGACAAGATCGACGCGGTCATACGCGAAAAAATGATTTTTACGCGCGAAAAATTAAAGGAATTGCGTGCTGAAAAGGGTAAAAAATGCAGATCGTAACTACAAAATACGGAGGATTTTGTTTCGGCGTGAAGCGTGCGGTCGACCATGCCATGTCCATGGATGGCGACGGCAATTACGTTTTGGGCGAAATAATTCACAACGAACACGTAGTGGAAGAGCTGCAGCGTAAGGGTGTGAAGACTGTGAACGATATCGAGGAGGTTCCCGACGGCGCCGTTCTGCTGATCAGAACGCATGGGGAGGCCGAGAAAATTTTCCGCCGTGCCGCGGAAAAGGATCTGCGTGTTACCGACTGTACCTGTCCGTTCGTAAAAGACATTCAG
>UQZE01000179.1 GCA_900545325.1 uncultured Eubacteriales bacterium | reverse complement strand
CGCCGTTTCTTTCAGCTCTTCGCCCAGTTTATTCAGCAGAGCGCGCCGCTCCGCGAGCGCTTCCGTTTTCTTCTGCGCCTCCGTTTCGAACCCGTCTTCGGCGAAACGCTTTTCTCTTTCTTTCAGCGCGGACAGGCGGGCGACGCAGTCCCGTTCACCGCGCTCGCTCTCCGCAAGCGCTTTTTCCGCCTGCGAAAGCGCGGTCTGCGCTTCGCAGAAACGGTCGATATCGGCGGACAGGTCGAGCCGCTTTTTCATCTCTGCGATCTCTTTTTCCTTCAGCGCGAGCTCGTTGAGCTTTTCTTCCGTTTCTCTGAGTTCCCTCCTCAATAAAACGACTTCCCTATTTTCCGCAAGCGCGGTTTCCGCCGCTTTCAGCCTTTCCGAAAGTTCGCCTTCGGCCCGTTCGCCCGCAGCGATACGCTCTTTCAGCCGCGCGGCCTGTTCCTCTCCGTATTCGGCGTATGCGCTCATTTCAGACCGCAGGTTGCTTAGTTCGCTTTCGTACCCGTTTGCCCGCGCGCTCGCCTTCGCGTACAGGTCGGAGCCGTACTTTTCCAGAGAAAAAAGCCGCGCCACGATATCCAGCCGCTCTGCGCCCGTGGACTTGGTAAAGCGGGCGAATTCCCCCTGCGGCAGGGCGATGCACTTGTTGAAATCGTCGTAACCCAAGCCTACGATCTTTTCGGCGAGTTTGGTAACGTTGTCCGACTTGTCTTCGAGCAGGAACTTCTTATCGCCTTCAAATTCGTACGCAAAGGCGTTGCCCGCGCGTTTGCCCGGAAAAATTTCGCGGACAAATTCAAACGTGCGCCGCCGCCCCTCGCACAAAATTTCAAACGTAAAGGAAACCGCCGCCTTTTTGGACTTGCAGTTGACGTATTCGTCCTTTTTGTTGTTTTTCTGCGTACGGCTGTACAGCGCGAGTGCGATCGCGTCGAGTATGGTCGACTTTCCCGATCCCGTGTTGCCGAAAATGCCGAAAATCCCCTCCTGCAAAACGGCCGTGAAATCGATCGACTGCCGCTCGCAGAAACTGTTCAGCCCCTCAATTTCAAGTCTTATCGGTTTCATTGATCAGCTCCAGAAATAAATTCATCAGTTCGGCGGGGGGCGCCTTGCCGTAATTTGCCGCGTAATATCCCGCGAACAGCTCTTCGTCGGACATATTCTTTTTCGACTCCGTCCGCTTTTCCCCCTCGGTGAATTCGAACGCCAGCGAGAGAAGGTCGGGGAACCTGCTCTTGATGGTCTTTACCTGCACGTCGGTGAGCGGCTCGGCGAGACGTAAGGTGAGTTCGGTGTAGTATTGCGCGTTTTTTTCGAGCACGTCGAGCGCGTTTTCGTACCCGTCAGCCTCCAGCCGCATGAGCTTTCTGCCCTTTGTCAGCGGTATCTGGCGGAAATTTTCCGTCCTGCCTCCGTTGATCTCGAACACGTTCACGCTCTTTTCCCAGCCCGCTTCGTCGAAAGCGTATTCCAAAATCGCCCCCGAATAGAAAGCGTTCTTGCTGCGCGAAGCGGTCTGCCGCTTATGCAGGTGTCCGAGAGCGATATAGCTGCAATCGGGCAGAACTTCTTTGCTCACGGCGCGCGCGCCGCCGAGATCGATCGGCCGTTCGCTGTCCGAAACCTGTCCTCCCGCCACGAAGAAATGCCCCACCAGCACGGCGGGCAGTCCTTCCTCGTTTGCGGCAAGCCCCGCGCGCAGCCAGCGGCCCATTTTATCGTCGAAACTCTCGTCCTCTTTTACTTCTTCCTTAAAGCGCGCCTCGGTCGGATAGGGACAGACCGCGATATATACCCGTTCCCCCTTATCGTTTTCCGCCACGATAAATCCCTTTCCCGCGCGCACGGCGCGCACCCTGCCGCCTGCGGCGGAGGCAACGCAGGGCTCGTTCACGTCTCCGAACAGATATACGTTGTGCGCTTTCGCCATGGGCGCGGGCGCGGTCAGGCGGGAAGCGTCGTCGTGATTGCCGCTGACGACCACCACCATGCGGTCTTTTGCGAGCTTGACGGCGGCGTCGAAAAAGAGCTCCTCGGCCTCCGCCGAGGGCATATAGGTATCGTACACGTCGCCGGCCACGAGCACGACGTCCGCTCTCTCGCGCTCCGCGATCTCCCGTATCTCTTCCAGCACTTCGCGCTGTTCCGCCGTCCTCTCCCGCCCGTCCGTCCTCTTGCCGAGGTGCCAG
>UQZE01000178.1 GCA_900545325.1 uncultured Eubacteriales bacterium | reverse complement strand
GCTGAAAGCGGCGAATATCGAAGTAGAGCTTTTTGAAAACGTGGAACCCGATCCGTCCGTGGAAACCGTTATGCGCGGCGCGGAGGCCATGAGAAAATTCCAGCCCGACTGGATCATCTCGATGGGCGGCGGCTCGCCGATCGATGCGGCCAAAGCCATGTGGGCTTTCTACGAATATCCCGATACCACGTTCGAACAGCTCATTACGCCGTTCAATTTCCCCGAACTGAGACAGAAAGCGAAGTTCCTCGCCATCCCCTCGACCTCGGGCACGGCTACCGAAGTTACGGCGTTTTCGGTCATCACCGATTATGCGAAGGGCATCAAATATCCGCTGGCTGACTTCAACATCACGCCGGACGTCGCGGTCGTCGATCCCGAACTCGCGGAGACCATGCCCGCGAAACTCGTGGCGCACACCGGTATGGACGCGCTGACGCACGCCATCGAAGCGTACGTTTCCACGCTCAACGGCCCCTTCACCGATCCTCTGGCGCTGAGAGCCATTCAGATGGTGTTCGAATATCTGCCCGCGTCCTACAACGGCGATATGAACGCCAGAGAGCAGATGCATTACGCGCAGTGCCTCGCGGGCATGGCGTTTTCCAACGCGCTGCTCGGCATCGTTCACTCCATGGCGCATAAGACGGGCGCGGCATTCTCTACGGGCCACATCCCGCACGGCTGCGCGAACGCGATCTATCTGCCGTACGTCATCAAGTACAACGCGAAGGACGCCACCGCTCTGAAGAGATACGGCGATATCGCGCGTTTCGTCGGCATCGAGGGCGGCAGCGACGAAGAGCTGATGCTTGCGCTCTGCGCGAAGATCGACGATTACAACAAGCAGCTCAATATCCCCAAGACCCTGAAAGAATTCGGCATCAACGAGGCGGAATTCAAAGAAAAACTGCCCGAGATCGCGAAGAACGCCGTCGGCGACGCCTGCACGGGTTCCAATCCGCGTTCCATCACGCCCGACCAGATGGCGAAACTCTTTACGGCCATCTACTACGGCGAAAAAGTAGATTTCTAAAAAATGGATAAATACGATGTGATCGCCGTGGGGCTCGGCCCCGCGGCGTGCAGCGCGGCGATTTACACGGCCATGGGCGGCTATAAAACGCTCATGGTCGGACAGGCCGCGGGCGCGCTCTACAAGGCGGAAAAGATAGGCAATTTCTACGGTCAGGGCGTCGTGGAGGGCAAGCGCCTGTTTGAAGAGGGGCTTGCCCGCGCGCGGGCCGTGGGCGCGGAAGTGCTGTACGGCCAGGTCGTGGAAATAACGTTCGGCGAGGCTTGCTTCAACGTGAAGAGCGACGTGGGCGAATACGCCGCGAAAGCGGTGCTTATCGCCACGGGCGCGGCGCGCAACAGGCCCAAGCTCGGCGGGCTCGGACTTTTCGACGGCAGGGGCGTGAGCTGGTGCGCCGTGTGCGACGGGTTCTTTTACAGAAAGAAAAAGGTCGGCGTTTACGGCGCGGGCAGATATGCTTTTAGCGAGGCGGCCTATCTTGCCGGGATCGGCTGCGACGTTACGGTTTTCACCGACGGCAGGGAGCCCGAAGAAGAGGGAGTTAAAGCGGAAAAGCGGAAGATAAAAACGCTTTTCGGCGACGAGCTTCTCGGCGGCGCCGAACTTGAGGACGGCGAAAAAGTGCCGCTTTCCGCGATGTTCATTGCGGAGGGCGTGGCGTCGTCCGCCGATTTTGCCAAGATGATCGGCCTTGAAACGGAAGGCGATCGCATCAAAATCAACGCGAAGTGCGAAACCAACTGCCGCGGCATTTACGCGGCGGGAGATTGTACGGGTGGACTGCTGCAGGTGGCGAAAGCCGCGGGCGAGGGCGCTGTCGCCGGCGTTGAGATATGCAAATATCTGAAAACTTTATAAACGTTTCTCCGCCTCGGTACGCCGAGGCGGAGTTTTTTTATCGCGGCGCGGCGTATTTTTCTTTTTTGCAGAAAGGCGCTTTACATTGCGGCGCAATTTTTGTATAATAAATGATATTGATATCGGGTCCGCCCGTGCAAAAAGAGGATACGGATATGTTTTCAACGGCGAAATGGATATGGCTCAAAGAGGATTCGGGCGAGGATTCCTACGGGGAATTTCTCGCGCACTTCGACGCGGCGGACGGGGAAAAAGTCCGTCTTTACGTCGCGTGCGACGGCTGTTACACCGCCTACCTCAACGGCAAGATCGCGGCGTTTTCGTCGGCAGCGGATTTTCCCGCTTA
>UQZE01000177.1 GCA_900545325.1 uncultured Eubacteriales bacterium | reverse complement strand
CAGAATGTATTCGCGCATGCCGCCGCTGCCGAGCGCAGCCGTGCGGAGAAAGCCTTTCTCCTCCGTCCAGTCGGGCATGAAGGTAGCGACGTAACGTATCTGTCCGCCCGTTTCCTCCAAAAGCACGAAACCGCTGCTGCCCGAAAGCGGCATATGCGGCATGCGGTCGAGCGATTTCCATTCGGCCATGACGGCGATCTTCGCCGAATCGGTGGAAAAACGAATACGGCCGCCCGCCGTATGACGGTTGAGAGCGGCAACGCCCGCGCTCACGCCGTCCGCGATACGCTGCGGCATGCGGAAATACCCGCCCTCGCCGTAAAAAAGCCCGTGCAAAGAAAAGGGGGCGCCGATCGGCTTCAGGTAGATTAGCCCGTCCGCGCCCTCGGCCTGCTGTTTGAAATTTTTGTCTAATTCTTCTATCTTCAAAATATTTACCGCCTTTGGTTGATTTATTTTCATTATAACAGATACCGCCGCGATTTCAACCGTTTTCCGCAAAAAACGCGCCCCGAAAATTTTTCGGGGCGTACGTTATTTTCCGCTGAGCGCAACCGCGCAGTCGTAAATGATCTCGCCTATATAGGAGGCAAATCCGTGGCACAGGCTCGCGGAGGGCGAGGAATGTTCCCAAAGCGTGCCCGTTTCTTTTGCCATCTTATAAAAATATTCGACGCTTTCCTTCAGCACCTGCGCGTAACGTCCTTCCCGCCTGAGAAAATCGAGCCGCAAGTATCGGCCGATAAACATATTCGATCTGTATACCCGCGGGCAGTAAGTATCTTTCCGCGCGGGACCGAACTTATCGAAAAGTTTTTCGTACAACGCGGGATAACGATCCCGATCTGCCGTTCCGAAGTAGAACGCGTAATATTGGCAGGTTTCGCTCGTATGGCCTTTCCGCACGAGAACGCCGTTTTCGCGCACGCAGTTATCTTCAAAAAACTCTCCGTTGAAGGAAAATTCGCGTATTCTGCCGCGGAGATTTCCGGCCTTTTGCGCCATATCGCCGCCGTACAGCCTCCCCGCGCTTTCGAGTGCCGCCGCATAAAGCATATTCGAGGGAAAATTTACCCCTTCCGTAAATTTTTTATCGTTCGCCCTGCTCCACTCCACAAAAACCCAGCCCGACGCGTTTTCGAGCAAACCGAACTCGTTTTCCTTGGCGGCGAAATATTCCAAAAGTCCGTTCACTTTGGATGCGGAGAGTTTTGCGAGCGTTACGTCTCCCGTGCGGCGGCAGTAATCTTCCAGTTCCAGAATATAAAACAGCGCCCAGTTTTCTATAAAGTTATCGCAGCCAGAGGACGGATAACACATATCGATCATGTTTTCGGGAATATGCGGGTTCTGTGCCGCGAGCGCGTAATTTTCCAGAAAGTTCCGTTCCGCTTCGTTTTTACCCGTAAAAAACTTTTCCGCGCGGCCCGTAAAATATCCGTCGCACAGCCAGCCTGCGCGCTCGCGCGAGGGACAGTCGGTCAGAAGATCCAATGCGTTCTGACGGAACGTAGAAAGCGCCGCGGAGATAATTCTGCCGAGTTTCCGGTCGCCTGCAAAGGAAATATCTTTACCGCAGGTCCTTTCGTATGCGACAATGCCCGCGCCGTGTACTTCTATTTTTCCCGCACGGACGAGAATTTTAAGATACTGCGCCGCATACGGTTCAAAGCTCATAAATTTCTGTCTTCCCGCGCGGACTTTCAATCGCACGTAGTTCTGCGAAGAATTGCGGTAAAAACATATTTCTGCGGGCGAACCGCCGTCCTTTTTCTCCCGCAGGTCGAGTTCGTCGAAAAACAGGATTATTTCACTGTCGCATTCCGCGGTGAAATCCGCAAATAGAAATCCCGTGCGCGTACCGTCTGTTCTGAAAAGCGAATAGCCTCCCTCGCAGACGGTATTTGTCGGTCTTTCCCTTTCATATCCGAGCGAACAGAGAAAATCGTTTACGTTGAAAGCGATGTCGCAAAGCGGATAAATTCCGATGCGTCCGTTCGTCATATAGCGGCTGCGACACACGGTGTAATCGTCTTTAACGCAATATGTCCCGCTTTCCGTCAGCCGCATGTTTACCGTTTCGTAAGTCGGCGCGTCTACGCCGCGCGGCAGATACCTTTTCTGCGGAAGGCTTTCGCACGGCAGAACGTCAAAAGCGCATTTTCCTGCGTATACCTCGCCGATCGGCGCGGGAAAATCGTAATCTTCGGTAAAAGCGCGCTGAAAACTGAAACGGATCGTTTTCTGCGTGCGCGGAACGAACAAGCTGCAGCGGGTATTTTTCCCCGAAGAAAATATCCCCCGCCCCGCCGAC
>UQZE01000176.1 GCA_900545325.1 uncultured Eubacteriales bacterium | reverse complement strand
GGAATACCGGGACGGAAACAATATCCTCGAAATCACCATCAACCTTTCCAAACCTGAAAAGGACAACAAAGAGATCGCAAAACTGCTTACGGTGAAAAAGAGCGACAAGCCCAAATACCCCAAATGCCTGCTCTGCAAGGAAAACGAGGGGTTCGAGGGAAGTCTGTCGCATCCCGCGCGCGAAAACATCCGCACGATCAAACTCGATCTCGCGGGGGAGGACTGGTTCGTGCAGTATTCGCCCTACGCGTATTACGACGAACACTGCATCGCCATTTCCTATAACCACGTGCCGATGAACGTCAACGCCAAGACGGTGAGAAAGCTCGCCGACTTCGTGGACGTCTTTCCCAATTATATGATAGGTTCCAACGCCTCGCTCCCCATCGTGGGCGGTTCCATCCTCAATCACGAACATTTTCAGGGCGGCGTGCATTTAATGCCTATGCATAAGGCGCAGGTGAAATATCCGATGAAAAGCGCAAAATACCCCTCGGTAAAGGTGGGGATCCTCGACTGGTATAACAGCGTGGTGCGCATGCAGTCGGCGGACCGCGAAAGCGTGATCGCCCTGGCCGGCGAGATCGTGGAGGCGTGGAAAAAGTATTCCGACGAGGAAAACGAAATTCTGGCGTTCACGGGCGATACGCCGCACAACGCCTCTTCGCCCATCGTGAGAATGGTGGGGAACGAATACAGCGTGGATCTCATTCTGCGCAACAACCGCACGAGCGAGCGGTATCCCGACGGCATCTTCCACGCGCATCCCGAATACCATAATATCAAGAAAGAGGGGATCGGGCTTATCGAGGCAATGGGATTGTTCATTCTTCCCGGCAGACTGAAAAAACAGCTCGCCATGATCGCGGATATTCTCTGCGGCAGGGAAAAGTACGACGAACAGGCGCTTTCCGATCCCGAAAATTATCTGTACGTACACCGCGCTATGATAAAATCGCTCAAGGAAAAGTTCGGGAGCGGAACTTACGAACAGGCGCACGAAACGGTGATAAGTTACGTGAACGAAACGTGCAGAAACATTCTCGACAACACTGCGGTGTTCAAAAAAGACGAAAAGGGCGTCAGAGGGTTCAAGGGCTTTCTGGCAAGCCTGGATATAACGGAGGTTTAAAATGAACAACATTCTTGTAACGGGCGGCGCGGGCTATATCGGTTCGCATACGCTGGTCGAACTCATTAAAAACGGCTACGATCCCATTGTCGTCGACAACCTTTCCAACAGCAAGATGGAGGCGGTGCGGCGCGTGGAAAAGATCACGGGCAAAAAACTGACCTTTATCAAGGCCGACCTCCTCGACAAGGCCGCGCTCGTGAAGATCTTCACCGATTATAAGTTCGAATCGGTCATAAATTTCGCGGGGTTCAAAGCCGTGGGCGAGTCTGTGGCGAAACCGCTCGAATACTACAACAACAATCTGACGGGCATGCTCAACCTGCTCTTCGTCATGCGGGATTTCGGCGTGAAAAATATCGTTTTCAGCTCCTCGGCGACCGTTTACGGCGATCCCGAAGAAGTCCCCATCAAGGAGAGCGCCAAAACGGGCGGCACAACGAATCCCTACGGCAGCAGCAAGCTCTTTATCGAATATTTCTTAAAAGACCTTTACAAGGCGGACAACAGTTTCAATATCGCCATATTGAGGTATTTCAACCCCGTCGGCGCGCATGAGTCCGGACTTATCGGGGAAGATCCGCGCGGCATACCCAACAATCTCTGTCCGTATATTTCCAAAGTGGCCATCGGCGAGCTGCCCAAGCTCAGAATTTTCGGCGACGACTACGATACGCCCGACGGCACGGGCGTGCGCGACTATATCCATGTGGTCGATCTCGCGCGGGCGCATGTGCTTGCCATCAAAAAGCTGGAAACAAAACCGGGGCTCATCATCGCGAATATCGGCACAGGCGTGGGATACAGCGTGCTCGATATGGTAAAGGCCTTTTCCAAGGCCGTCGGCCGCGACATCCCCTACGAAATTGTGGACCGCCGCCCCGGCGACATCGCCGCCTGTTATGCGGATCCGTCCTATGCCTATGAACTGCTCGGTTTCAAGGCGGAAAAGACGCTCGACGACATGTGCCGCGACAGCTGGAACTGGCAGCAGAAAAATCCGCACGGCTACGAAGAGTAAAATACAAAAATATTGCATGATTTTGAAAAAAGCTTCTTTGCAAAAAGAGGCTTTTTTGTATTTTCGGCGTTTTTATCCCTTTGAAAAATTGCAAATTCAGGGAAAAAGTGTTAAAATAAAGAAAAACGCGGGAGAATTTTATGGGATTCGGTTACGTAAGGGCGTG
>UQZE01000175.1 GCA_900545325.1 uncultured Eubacteriales bacterium | reverse complement strand
TCCCGCCCGTCGAGGCCGAGAACGCCCAGTCCTGCGATCAGCTGATGATAATAGCAGCTGCCCAGCCAGTAATCGTTGAAGAGCATTGCTCCCTGTAAAACCTTTCTCTTCATGTTTCCCTCCGTATTTCCAGCAACCTGCATTTTTCAAAAACGGCGAGCCGTTCGTCAAAGTCCGCCCGCCACGCATATTTTTTCCCCGACGCGGGATCGGACACTTCCGCCTCGCTTTCCCGCGGGCGCACGGTATCGAGAAAGCCTTCCAGCGGCAGATCGTCGAATATGCGGGCGAGATCGGAAAGCACGGCGTACGTTTCTCTCTCCAACCCGTATTTTTTCACCAGGTACGAAAGCCCCGTGAAGTCGACAAGCCCCCGTTTGATAAACAGGTACAAATCGAGGAATTTGTAAAGTTCCAGATCTTTGCCGCGCTCTACCATGGAATAAAGAGAACTTTCCTTATATTGATGCATGATGAGGTGCGCGAAGAAATCGCCCGCGCTCAGCCCGCGCACGCCGCCGTCGATCAGCCCCGCATAATCGACGGCGTTTTCCAAAATTTCGTCAAGCATTTTTCCGTTGCCGTTGGGCAGATAGCCGAGGGAAAAATTGACGTCCACTTCTATAAAAGGCAACGCGGAGCCGGCCGTTTTTTTCAAAAAGGGCGCGGTTTCCCCTCGGTTCATGCGACGGGAAACGATTTCCGCCCTGTCCAGCCCGACGATGCGGCCTTTGAAAAAATCATAATAACCCTGTACGAACCCCATATCCTTCAAGATCGCCGAAACCGCGCCCACGTCGGCGGGCCTCACGAGCAGATCCACGTCGTTGGAAACGCGTTCGCCCGCCTTGTAGAATACGTCGTTTCTGTACGATTCGTATTTCGCCAGCGACACGGGCGAATGTGCGAAACATGTGAAGGCGAGTTCGCTCATGCGCAGATTTGCGTTGGAAAGCACCGCGCCTTTCAAAAAGGCGTAGCCGATCTTCGCGTCTTTCAGCTTTTTGCCGATCTCCCCGATATATTCCCGCATTTGTTCGTTGCGCTCTTCCTGGACGGCCGCGGTCTGAGCAAGCCTGCGCAGCACGCCCTGCGGCAGGGGTACGCCGAGTTCCCTTGCCCGCCCGTAAAAATATCCGCACACCTTGTTCAGTTCCAGATACCCCAAAATAAAGTACCAATCCAAATCCTCCGCCTTGCGGAAACGCGGATTTTCCGCCAATACGTCCGCGACAAAGGAAATTTCTTTTTTTCTCATAACATACCCTCCGTCATTCTGTCGATATTGTTTTTCACCCTCTCGAAGGCGCGTTCGGGCGCCCGATCCGTTTCGAGCACGCAAAAGCCGGCCGCGCCGCGCAGGCGCAGAAACTCTTCCGCCACGTTTTTCAAAAGCGTTTCGTCGAGAAATCTTTCCGCCTCCTGCGGGCGCGCTCTGATGCGCGAAACGGCGAGCGCGGGTTCTACGTAGGCGAGAAAGGCGAGGTCGGGCTTCACGATGCAGCGGCACGCGGAAAAGAACCATTCCTCTTCCCGATAACCGCGAGCCAGCATGTTGGCGACGCTCGTATAAAGATACCTGTCGCAGACGACGATCTTACCCGCCTTCAGCGCGGGAACGATGATTTCGTGGTTGTGCTGCACGCGGTCGGACAGCGTGAGCAGCTGCACCGCGCGGTAATCGATATCCTCGTGTCTGCCGCTGTACATCATTTTCTGAAAGAGCCGCGTCTTTCTCGAAAGATCCGTGGGCTGTTTTTCCACGAGCACGCGCTCCCCGCCGAAACGCGCCCGCAGATAGTTTGCAGCCATGTCGAGCATGGTGGTTTTGCCCGCGCCGTCCGTCCCTTCAAACACGATCAGCCTGCCCGCATATTCATTTTTCTTCAGTTTCAGTTCCATTGTCCTTCCCCCTTAAAACGATCTTTTTCGCCTCCGCTTTTTCCTCTGCGGGCGGGGCGAGTTTCTCTTCCAGCCGTTCGATCAGCGCTTCGTTTTCCCGCACTTCTTCTTCGCTCAGCGGCTTTTTCCCCGCGGGGAAAAATTTTTCGATAAACGCGTAGACGGCGAGACTGAGCGAACTTGCGCCCAGCCACAGCGAAACGAAATCGCCGTCTATTTTTACGCCGCCGCAGAACGCCGCCTCGTAAGCCGCCGTCAGCCCGAAGCCGAGCACGACGGGCAGAAAGGTTATGAACCGCGTGAGTTTTTTGCCGTTTTCCATTTTCTGCGCCGCCCGTTTGATCGGCAGTTTCACCGCGCCCGTAACGACGTTGATGAGCACCGCGATGATGACGGCGGAAAGTTTGTATTCGCCGATAACGGCGAGGATCTCTTCCATATTTTCACCTCCTGATACAATATAATTGACCGAGAAAGTGCGGTAATTGGAATAGCACTTTC
>UQZE01000174.1 GCA_900545325.1 uncultured Eubacteriales bacterium | reverse complement strand
TTCGATATTCACGGGCTGAAAGAAACGTATTTCGAGCGGTAGAACGACGTTGGACGCCGATACGCAGGGGTGATTCAGATAATATTCGCTTTGCAGATTGCAGCCGGCCTGCCCCTGTCCCGCCGCGCCGAAGGCGAACACGCGCCCGTCTTTGGAAAGGACGAAATTCGTCCTGCCGCCGCAGAGAATATCCTTTACTTCTATTTCCGTTTCCGTGCCGTCGGGCGCGTAAAACTTATCCGTTTCCACGGGCGCGCCCACGGAAACCCCGCTCGCCGCCGCCGCGCCGAGCTGCCCGACTGAATTATCCCCCCAGCCGAACACCCTGCCGCTTTCGGTCAAAATCATCACGGTCATGGTTTCTGCGGAAACGCGCGCGATCTTTTCGTCGAATTCGAGTTTCACGGGCGTTTCGTATATCTCGTTTTCATCGACGGAACCGTTGCCCAGAATTCCCTTGTCGTTGGCGCCCCAGATATAGAGCGAACCGCTTTCCGTCAGGGCGAAACCGGTGTTTTCCGCCGCGTCCACCGCCGCGATCTTCTCGTTGCCGAAATAACTCTGGTCTATCTTCGCAGGGGTTCCGACCACCGTCTTGCGCGAAAGCTCCAACCCCGCGATCCCCGTCTGTCCGTCGCCCGCGCGGCCGAAGGTATAGACGGAACCGTCCTCCGTCAGCACGACGGAAAACGCGTCGCCCGCGGCGACCGCCGCGGCCTTGCCCTCCGGCAGGACGATCTCGGCGGGCGCGAGCACGCAGTTGGTTTCCGTATCGTCGTTGAACGCCGTGCCCTGGCCAAGCTGCGCATACTGATTGCTGCCCCAGCCGTAAAGCGAGCCGTCCTTTTTGAGCGCGAGCACGAAACCCGATTTTCCGTCCGCCACCGCCGCCACGTTTTCCATGACTTTCTGCGGGGCGTAACGCGTTTTGCCCTTGGTGCCGTCGCCGAACTGTCCCGAAGCGTTGTTGCCCGAAACGTACAGCGTGTTTTCCTCGTCCAGATAGCAGGAAAAAGAACTTTCGCCCGAATAGTACGCCACGGCGTAGTTATCCGAAACGACGGCGTCGGCCGAGGCGGCCGTCGCGCCGACAGACGCGAACAACAACGCCGCGGACAAAGCGATTAAGGTGAATCGTTTCGAATGTATTTTCATATCTTCTCCGAAAACGCGCTTAAGCCTGCGCGTCGATATATTCCTGCAGCTGTCTGATCAGTTCGTTTTTGATGACCGAGATGGCGCTCTGCATGGACTGATTTGCGTAACGCTGGTCGAGCTTGTTCTGCCAGCTCGCGATGGGATCCGCGACCTGTCCGAGGTACCACGAGCGGATCTCCGTTCTCGACGTAGCCAGATCCGCATTGGAAAGCGCGGTGGTCAGCGCGTCGCTCGCCGTGTGGTCGAAGGTAAAGCCCGAATAGAGTATGCCGACGTAGCGGTCGGAATCGTACATATATTCCATATACTCCATGACCTTGGGGTCGGAGGCCGAATTCACTTTGATGAAATTGGGGTTCCACGTCAACTCATAGGCGGGGAAGGTATAAGATTCCATACCCACGGTGCTCACCGTGCCTTCTATCTCTTTGCCGTCCTCGTCCTTGGCAGCCTCCCAATGCTTGCCCTTGATGCCGTACTGGAAGAGGTCGTGGTTTTCCTCGCTCGAGAAAATCCAGTTCATGAACTTCATGGCCATGTCGCACTTGTCCTTGCCGGCCGAAACGGGAACGCACAGGTAATTCCACGCCTTGTAGTCGGTCTGCGCATAGCCTTCGAGCTTGTTGCGGATTGCGTAATCGTTCACGAAAATTTCCAGTTCCGCGCCAGGATTGCTCTGCTGAAGAGCCGCCTCTACCGTGGAAAAGTTGTTGATGGTCTGCACCACGCAGCCGCCCATACCCGCCTTAAACTTGGCGTCGGAATCGGTAACCTGGAGAACGTCCTTCGATATGATGCCGTCCTCAGCCCACCTTCTCGAAACGGTGAAGTTATCCTGCCAGGTGGTGTCGGGGGCGTTGAATCCGCCGGGGAAGTCCTTCATGCCCTTGACGGAGTTGGGGTCTTCCACGTCGTTGATATAGGCGGCCACCACTTCGCCGCGGCGGATATACGCCGTGGCGGTGATCTCGGTGGTCAGCTTGATTTCCTGTTTGATGCCCGCGTTCACGTAGTCCTGCGCGGAGTGCGTAGGCAGCTTGCGGGAGTTGATCACGTCCCATGCGCCCCAGGTCGCGTCGTTGTTGGAAAGGCAGGGCGTAACGCCGGGCTGATTTTCCTTTACCCAATAGAGATAATATTGCAGTTCGTCAAACGTGTCGATGCCGTCCGCGAGGTTTTCCCTCTTTACATTGTCGGTCAGCTTGCCCGCGGGCATCACGAAAGTTTCGTCCGCGGCGCACGCCTCGCGCCAGTCCTTGCGGATATACGCTACGGATATCTCGCCGTAGGTCTGCGTC
>UQZE01000173.1 GCA_900545325.1 uncultured Eubacteriales bacterium | reverse complement strand
GGCGTTCTATTTTAATTTTCCAGCCGCATATCCTTGCCGACGAAATGGATGACGGCGCTCTGCCGCTTATCGAAAAGGCGGCTGAAAATCCGTTCGTCGTATCGGGCGAGGATCTCGTCCGAAGTGAGGTTTGTGGTTACGATCGTGGAAAGGTTTTTGAGATTGCGTTCGCCCAGCAGGCTCACGAGATAATGATTGGTTACGTTGCGGAAGTTCTGCTCCGCGCCGAGATCATCGATCACCAGCAGGTCGGCTTTGACGAGCGAGTCCATCAGAACGTTCCTCTCCGCGCTGAACAGGGAATGATATTCCAAAAACACGTTGTTCAGCTCGAAAGAGGTCAGAAACAGCACGTTATAGCCGCGTTTCGCCACGCGGGCTGCGGCGGACAGGGCGATCATGGTTTTGCCCGTGCCCGTCGTGCCGAGAAATACGAAATTTTTCCGCTTGGAATCGGGAAATTTATCCGCAAATCTCTGCATCAGGCGGTAGGCCTTGCGCTTGTTTTCGTCCGTCAGTTCGTTTTCGTCTATTTCCGCCGCGCCGTTCAGGTCAATCCCGATATCGCCCACGGCAATGTTTTTGAGCGCCTTTTTATAGCAGGCGCAGGGCG
The DNA here is from genome assembly GCA_900545325.1 of uncultured Eubacteriales bacterium. GTDB lineage: Bacteria > Bacillota > Clostridia > Christensenellales > Borkfalkiaceae > UMGS775. The sequence continues at coordinate 1,929 of UQZE01000173.1, read as the reverse complement.
CGCTGCCGATAAAACCCGTATCTCCGCACTTTTCGCACGCATAGACGGGGGCAAGCTCCCGCCGCGTAAGCCCGAGCGATCTCAGCACGCTTTCCGCCTCGGCGGAAAGCTCTTTTTTTTCCGCTTCCAGCGCCAGCCGCTTTTCCTCCTCGCCGTTCAGTTCCGCAAAGGCGAGTTCGCGTTCGATGTCCGAAAGGCGGTTGTCGATTTTCCGCCAGCGTTCGTCTTTGCGGGCGCGCGCGTTGTTTTCCGCGGCTTTCGCCTGCGCGCGGAAGCGCAGGTCGCGGTAATATTCCGTTAGTTTCTGATAGTAATTCGCCATTTTAGATCTCTATGTCGTCTATGTCGTCGATCAGCTTGTCGAGCTGTTCTTTCGTGTACGTCCTTTCGTTTTTAAAGTGCGTGCCGCCCGATCTCGGCGCGGGCGCGCTTTCTATCTGTTCTTTCGTGAAAACGCCTTTCTGTTTCCATGAACCGAGCACGGCGTTCATATAGGGCACCGGTCCGCTCTTTCCCGCGGCGAGGCGGGCTGCCTCCATGATCATTTCTTCGCTGAAATTCCACGCGCGCCACTGTTTTAGGTTTTCCCTGTCCCATGCCGTCGGCTTTCTCGAAACGCCCGCCGCGTCCAGCACGGAGGACAGGAATTTGTCGTCTTTGGAAAGGTTCACGAAATATTCCGTCACGGCGTCGTAGCCGATCACGCCGTTTTTGTGAAAAAATTTCACGATCTCGTCCATGTTTTCCAGCGTGTTTTTGCGCTTTTTAAAACAGTAGTTCGCAATGAAGAGCAGGCTTTCCTCGTCGAACCCGAACGCCGTCCAGGGCGCGGTGTAGTTGTCCACGACGGCGTCGAGCGTTTCGTAGTACACGCCCAGCGCTTTGTTGATCTTCACCGCGAGTTCGTAAAGTTTCTTTTTGGTATCGGCATAGCTTTCTATTTCCTGTTTGGAAAACACCTTGCGGCTGTAAAGCTCGCCGATAAATTCGTCCAGTTTCTTCATGCTGCCCCGCTTCATGCTCTTAGCCGCGAACAGCACGTTTTCCGGCTCGTAGCCGAGTTCCTTCGTCCATTTGTTGAAGTAGTTCAGATCGTCTATTTCCGGCTTGCGGCGGAGGGAAAGCGCCTTTAACAGCTTTTCGAGTTCGCTCGTGCGCAGTATGTAGGCGGAAAGTTCCTTTTCCACCTGTTCGGGGGTGAGTATTTTCCGCGCGCCGAAGTCTTTCGCCACGGCGGAAATATATTTATAGCCGATATCCTCGCCCTTGAGGTCGGTGCAGTATTTTATGATCATCAGAAAGGCCTCGGGCTTGATCCCGTAAACTTCCATGATATTGAAATATTCGTTGAATTCGTTGGGCGGAATCATGCGGGCGGGCAGCAGTGCCTGCGCGCTTTCGGTGAACGCCGCATATTTTTCGGGCTTTACCCTGCGCGGTTTCACGCCGGTGCCGATGGGCAGGTATTTCACGGAGAGCGGCTCGCCCGAAATTACGCTAACGAGGCCGAATTCCTCCCAGTAGGTAAAGGCGTCCCGCACTTCGGCTTCGGTGAGCTTGAGTTCCCGTGCGAACGCCGCGAGGTCTACGTCGAAATCGGCGTTCTGACATAAAAACAGACCGTAAAGGTATACTTTAACGGCGTTGCCCGTCGCTTCGGGCAGATATTCGTAAATATAGGCGTTTTCCACCGAGGTGAAATTCATCGCGGCGAATTCTTTGGAATAGGAACAAAAACTCATGTCGTTTCAAAAAATCCTTGATTTTATCGCCTAATAATAATATAATATAAAATAAATAAAATCAAGATTTTTGACGCGGAATTTTTCCGACCGCAAGATATTGTGTGGAAAAAATCGGGCGGCGGATTTTCAAAAGGCGGTGGCTAATGAAGTTTTTGCATACTTCCGACTGGCACCTCGGCAAGAG
>UQZE01000172.1 GCA_900545325.1 uncultured Eubacteriales bacterium | reverse complement strand
TATATAAAGAAAAGGACAATGATAATATTAACACAAATCGAAAAAAAATACAACAATATTGAAAAGAGGTGCTCAAAATGAATGAACGTTATTTGGTTACGGGCGCGGCTGGGCATCTCGGCAGTGCAGTCTGTTCGTTGCTGAAAGACAGGGGGGCTAAGGTGCGCGGTCTCGCGTACTATACGGACGACACAGAATTTGTCGAGAGTCTCGGCGTGGAAGTTTACCGCGGCGACGTTACGGATAAAGAGAGTTTAAAGCCCTTTTTTGAAGGCGCGGAAGGGTGGTATCTCATCCACACGGCGGCGGTCGTGGATATCAACAGCAAGGAAAACGAACGCATGCGGGAGGTAAATATAGGCGGCACGAAAAACGTCGTCGAAATGGCCGAGGAATACGGCGTGGAAAAGACGGTTTACGTGAGTTCCGTGCATGCGATCCCCGTTCTGCCGCACGGCAGGGTAATGCGGGAAGTCAAAGAATTCGATCCCGAAAAGGTGAACGGCGCATATGCAAAGACCAAGGCGGAAGCCGCGGCCTATGTGGCTGAAAAGACGGAAAACGGGTTTAACGCCTGCATCGTCCATCCGTCGGGCATAATCGGCCCGTATCCGTCCAAAGGAAATCACCTTGTGCAGATGATCAAAAACTATGTAAAGGGCCTGCTTCCCGGCTGCGTGAAGGGCGGATATGACTTTGTAGATGTGCGCGACTGCGCGCTCGGCATCGTCGCCGCCATGGAAAACGGCAGAAAAGGCGAATGTTATCTTTTGACGGGCGGCTACTACAGCATCATCGAAATGCTCAAACTGCTGAAAGAGATCACGAACGGCAAAAAGGTGGGCGTATGGCCAAAGTGGATGGCGAAAATGGTGGCGCCCGCAATGGCGAAAGCTGCGCTCAGAAAGGGAATGAAACCGATATATACGTCTTACTCGCTGTCTACGCTGGGAGACAACGGCAGATTTTCGCACGATAAGGCGACTTACGAACTTGGATTTATGCCGCGGGAACTTTACGAAACGCTGGAAGATACCGTCAACTGGCTGTATAAAAGCGGCGAGTGCGTAAAGAAATTGAAAAAACCGCGCAAGAGATACGCCGTCAAACGCGTGAGCTTGGGCGTTTAAAATGCTTGAATGGTTTATCCGCAGATTAGGTAAAGTTTTTTGAGCGGATAAAACGTGCAAGGACTCCGACCGCCGTACGGGGCTGTCGGGTTCCGCGGATAACGTCGGTTTTGCGTAGAAAACGCGGCCGTCAAATTCCCGCGCCGCCGTAAATTCGGCGGCGCGGGATAATTTTAAAAACATACGTAATTTTCTTGACAAAGTTCTCCTAAAGTAATATAATGTTAAAGCGATTTACGGGATAAACGCTACTGTGGCTCAGTCGGTAGAGCAGCTGATTCGTAATCAGCAGGTCGGCGGTTCGAATCCGCCCAGTAGCTCCACAAAAACGGACATCTGTTGATGTCCGTTTTGCTTGTTATTTACTATGGATTTTTATTATATCAAATTCAATCTGAATTTAGAATTTTTTTGCTAAAAAATTAGCTGTACTTCTGTTTGTACTATTATTCATTGACCGAAATTTTCTTTGAAAATACTTTCAACTGTTCATTACAATATTTTATTGATAATACCTCGGATTTTACGTTCCGAGCATTGAAAAAATAAAAAACCGCGGGAATTTTGCCGCGGACTATTGACAAATTGCAAAAAGTGATGTAGAATATAGACACAAGGGCGAGACCGATAACGGTTAGCCTACATAGCTATTTTTTAAAATAACCACCCTGGCCGGGGTGGTTATTTTTTTTCGTCAGACAGTAACTTATAAACTACGATTAAAATTAAAAGTAGAATTATGTACTCCATCGGACATCACCTCCTTTCCGCAAATGCGGTGGAAGTGCTAACCGCCCCGTGCTCGCCCCGTGCCTGTCTCCCGGGGGAACCCCGTTCGACTATTATATTATACCAAAAATCGCCATTTTTTGCAAGCGGATATAAAAAATGGTAAAAGAAAAAGCCCTTGTCGGGCTTTTTTTAATATTTAGACGTCGCGGCGGTGGGAGCGACGTAGTTCGGCAGCGGGGAAAGGGGCCAGCCGTTCCGAGGATCCGGCAAAGAACGGACGGACAAAAGAAAAGATTTTATTTTTTATCGGAAAAGCGCTTGACACCGGCGCCGCAAGGGTTTAACCTGCTTTGGGGTTCCCGAGCGGCGAGCAGTCTCCCTTTACCGAAAAGGTAAAAAGACAATAAAACCCCCTTTGCAACGTTTCGTAACTTTTCCGAAACGCTCGCGCCCGCATATCCCGAAAGATATGCGGAGCGCAGGGAGGAAAGGATCGTCTTTGCGTTCTGCTTCGTATCCGTCGCAGCTTCGCACGTCCACGCGCTTTGTTATCCGCTCGAAAGCGGCCACGCCCACCCAACAACCTGAGCGTTTCGCGCGTGCCTTTCTCCTCTCGGAGAGCCGGGCCCTGCCCCGTGCCATTATTTATACCGCGCCGGGCCGATCGGCGCTCCCGTCGT
>UQZE01000171.1 GCA_900545325.1 uncultured Eubacteriales bacterium | reverse complement strand
TTATTATTGAAACTAAACAACGGGAGAGAATAAGATGACCAAAAAAGACAGACAGAAAGTCGTGTTGGATCTGATCAACGAATTCGAAATCGATACGCAGGAAGAACTTACGGCTAAACTGAACGAACGCGGCATAGAGGTAACGCAGGCTACCATTTCCCGCGACATCAACGAATTAAATCTGATAAAGATAGCGGGCAAGGCGAAAAAATACAAGTATGCGCAGATAGATATCAAGAACGCCGCTCTTTCGGAAAAAATCGTTTCCCTGTTCAGGGAAATAGTCGTATCCATTACCTGCGTGAACAACCTCATCGTCGTAAAGACTTTGAGCGGAAACGCGCAGGCCGCGGGAATGGTGATCGACAAGATGAATATTCCGCAGGTGCTCGGATCGATCGCGGGCGACGATACGCTGCTCATCGTAACGAAGAGCAATACCGACGCGGACATCATGATCAAAAAGCTGAAGGAAATGATGGGATGATATGCTGAAATCGTTGAAAATCAAAAACGTAGCCTTGATAGACGAAGCCGATATCGGTTTCTCGTCCGGGTTGAATATTTTATCGGGTGAAACGGGTTCCGGAAAATCGGTCATTATCGATGCGCTCAATTTCGTTCTCGGAGCGAAGGCGGATAAGACGATGATAACCTACGGACAGCCGTCCTGTTCCGTTTGCGCAGAATTCGACATAACGGACAACATCGCGGTAAAAAACGCGGCGGAGGAACTTTCCCTCGACTGCGATGACGACGTTTTGATAATAAACAGACGATTTTTTGCCGACGGCAAAGGCGACATCAAAGTAAACGGCAACGCCGTTACGGCGGGCATGCTAAAAAAACTCACGTTTCTTCTTGTAGACATACACGGGCAGAGCGAGCACTTTTATCTGCTGAAAGAGAGCAATCAGCTCGACGCGATAGATAATTTTTGCGGAGATAAGCTGACTGAGATCAAGGAAAGGATAAAGAGCGTTTACGGCGGTTATAAAGCCGTGCTGGATGCGTTGGAAAATTTAGGCGGAGACGAAAGTTCCCGCGCAGTAAAACTCGATATTCTCGCTTTTCAGATCGACGAAATAGAAAAGGCCGACCTTAAAGAGGGAGAAGAGGAAGAACTTATTGCCCTGCGGAAAAAACTGCTCAATCAGGAAAAGATAATTTCCGCAGTCAGCGGCGCGGCGGAAGCACTCAACGGTGAGGGCGGCGCGACGGATACTTTGCAGAGCGCGCTCCACGCGCTCCGTTCGGTAGCGGCTTTCGGGGCGGAATATGAGGCGCTGGGCGAACGGCTGGACAGCGCGCGCTGTGAGATCGAGGATATTTGCGAAACGCTGAGCGGCATGTCTTCCGAAGATTTTGACGAGGGCGGGCTCGAAGAAACGGAAGAACGCCTCGAACTCATAAAAAAATTGAAAAACAAATACGGTGGCAGCATCGGGGAAATTTACGAATACCTTGAAAAGAGCAGGGCGGAATACGACAGATTGCTGCATTTTGACGAACTTTCCGTTACATACCGTAAACAAAAGGCCGAGATAGAAGAAAAGCTATATTCATTATATAAAGAGATGCGCGTTCTCCGCGAAAAAGCGGCTTCGGAGTTTTCCGAAAGCGTAGTGCGGGAACTTTCCGAACTCGGGATGGTCAGGGCGCTTTTTGAAATCGGGTTTTCCGAATTTCCCGAAATGGATAAATGTGATTTCAATTCCGTCGGACCTGATAAGCTCGAATTTATGTTTTCGGCAAACGCGGGTGAACCGCTCAAGCCGCTGGCAAAGATCATCAGCGGAGGAGAGATAAGCCGTTTTATGCTCGCCGTAAAGACCGCGGCGAAAACGCACGCCGTATCGACTTTTGTTTTCGACGAGATAGATGCAGGCATAAGCGGTAAAATTGCCGCAATCGTCGCGGAAAAATTCGCCAAAATAGCCAAAAACGTTCAGGTTCTCGCCATAACGCATCTGCCGCAAATATCCGCGATGGGCGATAATTCCCTGCTGATCTACAAGACGGAGGAGGACGGTAGAACCCGTACGCACGTAAAAACTCTGACGCGGGAAGATAAAGTCAAGGAAATAACGCGGCTTGTCGGCGGTGACGAAAACAGCCATGCGGCGAAAGAACATGCCGCGGAGATGATCGCGCGCGCAGAAGAATACAAAAAAGCATTATAAAAAGAAAACGTCCGACAAAGGGCGTTTTTATTTTTAAAGGTATAAAGAAATTTTTATTGCGCATTATAACAACTATAATGGGGTAAAAATGAAAAACAAATTTATCAAATTTCTTATCGCAACTCTCATCGTTTGTTTCTGTGTTTTTCCGCTGAATGCGGCGTCGGCCTCGACGGAAATTTATCTCGGCGGCATTCCCGCAGGGTTTTCCCTGAATACGCGCGGCGTAACGATCGTGGGAATAACGGACGTGAATACCGAAAACGGTAAAGTTTCTCCGGGGAAAGAGGCTGGCTTGAAATTAGGCGACGTCATTTTGAGTATCAACGATCAAGAGATCAATAACTCGAAAGACATAGCCGCCGCGGTAACGGACGGAGAGCCTGCCGTAGTGGAATTTAGATCGGA
>UQZE01000170.1 GCA_900545325.1 uncultured Eubacteriales bacterium | reverse complement strand
TCGGTTTTTCGGACGCGCTGATCACATTCTGGAAATTAACCCTCGTTTTTACCGTGCCGCCGTTCTCCGCCTGCGAAAGAGCGTAGCCTTCTATAACATAAAAGCCGCCCGCCTTCATTTCGTTGTTTCCCCCGCCGATCGTTACCGAGTGGAACAAAATGGTGTATTCTTCCGTCGCGGTAACTTTCAGCGAATATTTTCCGTCTCGTTTCAGTTCGGCAGTCTTTTCGTAGCCGTCGGGATTATCGGGATAGATCCCCCACATGAGATCGCCCGTGCGGTCGAAAGTGCCGTTGATCGGCGCGCCGCCCTGCAAAATCTCCACCTTTCGAGAAGCGCTCTTCGTCGGATCCGCCTTTGCCGCGGCCGTAACCGTGATCTCGCCGGGCTGCAACAGCGTGAGTTTCCCTTCTGCCGAAATTTCCGCATCATCTCCCGCAACGCTCCACGTTACGCTCTTATCGGCTACAGTCCCCTCGGTTTCCACCGTGGCTTTGAGCGTTACCGTTTCACCTGAAAACATGATTTCGTCGCAGGTGAATTTTACGCCCGTTACGCTGCCTGTGGCGTTTGGTTCGCCGCCCTTGTCGCAGGCGGGAAAGACCGCAAAGCACAGGGCCAGCAACGTTGCGGCCATGGCCGCAAACTTCTTTTTCATCTTCCGTTCCTCCTCTTGTTTTTCTTATTTTCTGCGTTTTGACAGATAATTATCCGTAATACGCTTCAAATCTTCTTCCTTTAAGGCGCACTTCGCGCCCTTCCATGCAGCGCAGAAGCGCGCGGTGTCGAGCAGATATTTGTATCCGAAACTTTCGGAAGGCTCGATGTGGCTGCCCTCGTTCCAGTCATTCCACGTAACGATCTGTACGAAATCAAAATCCTTTTCCGTTACGTATTCCCAACATTCGCGGTATCGCCTGCCGCCGTAACGCGGCGCCACGCGCTTTCCTCCGCCCCAGCCCCACACACAGGTATCGTCGAATCCTGGCGTAACGCTCATGCAGACCGGTTTTCCGCCGATTTCCTTTACCCGCGAAAAGTAACTTTCCACGGCGCGGCGGCGAAAGTCCAGATCGTTTTTATTTTGCCCGTCGAACCCGCCTACCCAGAAAAACCAGCCGTCCGCCGCGCCTTTCAGCGTCGGGTCGTAGCAGTCTTCAAAGTAAAAATCCATATCCGCGGCGACGGGAGAGGCTTTTATTCGTCGCCATTCCGTTTCGCCGAACATGTGCCCGGGCATCTTACGGAACACCAGCACGGGAAACCTGCCGTTCCGCTCTTCGTACAATCCCTTGTTTATCACGTTTTCCTTAAGCCATGCGAGCTCTTCCAGCGCGGCCTCCGCGCCCTCCGTTTTCGTTTTATACGTACCTAAGGGGTAATATCCCGCCCATTCTTCGAAACAGACGGCGATTTTCAGCGGAAATTCGTTGATGATCTCCAACAGTTTCAGAAATTTTTGATGGCGGTGCGGATTGATCCGCCTTCCGTCCCAGTCGACGATCACGCCGTCTATACCGCAGGCGCACATCAGCGAAAGCTGCCAGCGTATGATCGCGGCGTCGGCCGAGTCGTACGGTTCCGTAAGCGGATAACCGAACGCCGCGATGTCACGGCGGCCGTTTTTCAGAACGATATCGGGATCGTGTTCCGCATTCTTATAATCGCTGTTCCACATTTCCCAAAGCCCCGATACGTCGGGCGTGGAAAACCAAGTGCATAAATGCGCAAACAGTCTTTTCATACGAACTTTTCCATCGCGCCCAGCAACTCCTTTACGGGCACCGTAGCCAGCGCGATACAGGTATCGCAACAGCCGTAATAGATATACAAAAGGCCGTTTTTTTCCACGCAGGCCGTCGGGAAGATCACGTTGGGAATGACCAGCCCGAACTTTTCGTAATATTCGGTCGGTTCCATGATATATCGCGGCGTGCGGGCAATCACGCGCGAGGGATCTTCGAGATCGAGCAGCATTGCTCCCACGCGGTACACGTCCTTTTCGTCCACGCCGTGATAGAGCAGCAGCCAGCCCTTATCCGTTTTGACGGGCGGTGCGCCCGCGCCGATCTTGCCGCCCTCCCATTCGTACATCGGCGCGGCGAGAAGTTTCGGCTCGCTCCACCGTTCGCAGTCCGCGCTCGTGCTGTAATAAATGCTCGGTCTGTCGCCGAATTGTTTCGGACGGCGCAGCAGGAAATACTTTCCGTTTACCGTTTCGGGGAAGAGCACGTTGTCCCGTTCGTCCACGGCGTCGCCGTTGACCAATGAACGGATACGGAACGAACGCAGATCGTCGCTGACGGCGATTGCGCTCAGAGTATTGTTTATGCCTTTGTCAAGCTCGCCTTTGAGCGGCGTGTAATCGGGCACGCCCAGCCCCGTGGGACAGCAGTTGTACGTGTACGGCCGATAGGCGAACGTGAGGTAAAATTTTCCGTCTATCTTCACAAGACGGGGATCCTCCACCGTGCCTTGTCCGTAACCGAGCTCCCCGGCGGTGAGCACGGGCGCATCGCCCGTAGGCGAAAAATGCACGCCGTCCTCGCTTTCCAGAAGGCCGAAACTGCACACAAACGGCCTGAGCCCTCCCGCTGCGCGTTCCAGCATATAAAACTTTCCGTTGTCGAAAATAACGGCGGG
>UQZE01000169.1 GCA_900545325.1 uncultured Eubacteriales bacterium | reverse complement strand
CTCTTCCGATCTCTCGCCGCCCCATGTCGCGGACTGTACGGCTCCGCCGAGCATCGGCGCGGAACGCGTATAAAAATGTTCGTGCCCCGAATACGCCGCGGTTACGCCGTATTTTTCGAGCACCGCCTTGATGTCGTCGGGAACTTCACGATGCGAAAACGCTATTTTCCACCGTTTATCCGTCGCCGCCAAATCCTTTTCCAGCCAGGCTCCGATCTTTTCGATCTCCGTTTGAGGCTGGTCGGAATCGTAGATATTCATGACGACGAAGTGCGCGTTGGAAACGTCGAAAGAGTAATTCGGTCCGTTGACGTTGCCGTCCGCGATCTCCGCGGGAGACTGCGGCAGACTGTAATGATTTACCATGGAATATCTGTGTTCGGCGTAAGTTCCCGCGGCACGTTCGTGTTTCTGGTCGTGATTTCCCGCAACAGGCACGAAAGTGATCTCTTTCAGGAGCGGGGAAATGTTCATCGCCCTCGCCCATTCGCTTTCGAAATAGGAATAACCGCCGTTCCACATCGTAACCATATCGCCTGTATTCAGCGCGAAATCGATGTCCGCGCGGCTCATTGCGTCAGACAGCGCGGCGTGATAGAACCTCCTGCTCGGAGAAGCCGTTTCGTTCGCGCCGATATGCACGTCGGTAGTCAGAAGAAAGCTGACGGCGCCCGAAACTGCCGCGGTTCTGAATTTTCCGACGTCCGAGTAAAGGGACATCTTTTCCGAACCAACTTTGTAGTAATAGGTCGTGGCGGGTTTCAGACCGCTTATTACGCACTGGTGGTTGTAAAATGCGGTCTTTTCCTTGTCGCCCGCTTCGGCGGCCTTTTCAAAGACCTTTCGTTCCCCTTCGTATTTTTTCGCGGCGGACATATCGGACGATTCGGAAATCCAAACGTCGCTCTCCGCCACGTCGTGGGAGGTGAACCAGCTGATCCCCCTCGAAGAGGAGGGATCGCCGTTGATCGTAACGACGACCTGTCCCACCCGGCGTTCGCCCGTGATCACGCCGCGGGTATATCTGAGAACGAAGTCGGCCGCATGATATTTGCTGCGGTTCGCCTTGAGCACTGCCGTAACCGTAAAGGCATAATTATCGCTGACCGCGCTGCTGACCGAAACGCCGCCGTTTTCATCTACGGAAACGTAATCTTTTTCCTGATCGAGCAGATAGAGCAAATCTTTTTTCTTGGTGCCCGTTACCGAAACGACGAGGTCAAACCCTCCGTCGCTCAGTTCGTCGTAATAAACGACGTTGTCGTTCATAATTACAACGTTCGCCTCGGAACCGTCGTCCGCATTGCCGCCGCAAGCCGCAAAAAAGGAAAAACAAAGCAGCAGCGACAGCATACACGCCATGATCTTTTTCATCTTTTCCCTCCCCCGTTATTTTCCTATAATTTTGATGAAAGATTGATAAACGCGTCGTCAAGCGTCATCGTGCCAGATTCCGTTTCAAAGGTAATTTCAACCCTGCGCGTTTCCGCAGGCGCGGTAAAGGTGAATTTTATCTGGAAAAATTGTCCGTCCGCGTAGCCCTCGCTCGCCGAAGATATTTCCGCGGAAACGGCGTTTCCTATGTATTCTTCGCTGTTTTTCAAAAAGTACGCCTGCACCTTTCCCTTGGCCGACGCGCCGTCGAGTTTGATCCACGCCGTTACCGTGTATTCCTCTCCCTCAAGCGCGCCCGAAACGCGCTGAGAAGCGACGGCCTGTTCCTCGATGACCATGCCCTTTCCGCTCCTGCCAGCATTGTCGGTGATGACGGCGTCCTTATAGGAATTCCACACTGCGGTCTTGCTGCCCGCGACCGTATAGGTATGTTCGAACCCCGCGTTTGCAAACATGTTCGCCGTTTCGGGCAGAGGCGTGCTCGCCGCAGGAAACGCGGCGCCGCTGCTCTGGCCTTCGTATGGCAGGGTGCAGGGCTGATTTTCATAAGGCGTATAGCTTATGTAATCGATCTGCATGTAATCTTCTTCAAAGTCGGCGTCGCCCGCCCAGGAATCGGGGAACCAGTTGCCGATATTGATCGCCCCCGCGACGTAAGGCACATTGGAATAACTCGTGTACATATGCACATCATCGATATAGTAATCGACGCGCATGGGATCGGTGTGCCATTCAAAAGTGTACACGTGCCAATCGCCGTCCGAATTGAAAAACTCCGTCTTCTTTTCCACGTGCGAACTGTCGTCCACCGTAACCCAGTTCGTAAACCAGGCGTTGTGGAAATCGTTGCCGACGTTCAGTTCTATGTCTATTTCCTGGTTGAGGTCGGTAAGTTCGTTTCCTTCAAGGTCGGGCGCACTGCCGTACATATACGTCCAAAAAGCCGTACAGGCGCCGAAACGCGGCACGATCTTCATCTTGACTTCGTACCTGCCCGGGCCGTAGGTGTCCTTCGAGAGAAGCACGCCGCCCTGATAGTTTTTCGCAGGGTCGGAATAATACTTGCCGTAAGACTTGATCGTTACGATCCCGCTGTCGTTCCATAATACGTTTTCCGGCCGCACGCCGTGGTTGTACGAAGGCCCCCATTTCGAATTGCCCACGTACCAAAGCGAAGCGGAATAATCGCGGTCGGTAAAATCGTCGTAAAAAGCGGAGGCGGCCTGCGGGTTGAGTCCCGCGTCCCTGTCATATCCGCCGCCTTCGTTTTCGTTGCACGCGGAAACGACAGAAAACATCAACAACATACACATAACACAACTCAATAATTTTTTCATCTTTTTCTCCGTTA
>UQZE01000168.1 GCA_900545325.1 uncultured Eubacteriales bacterium | reverse complement strand
TTTCCGCCAATGTCCAACGTGGGCGGTATCGCGCTCTTGACGACGAACGGCATGGACTTTTCGTCTACCGCGCCGTCCGTGTAAACGACGCGGTATTCGATAAGCCATACGCCGTAGGCGTCTATCGTGTAATAATAATCGCGGTTGGCAATCGCCTTGTCGATGACCTTATCGCCCGAAGCGTTATAAAGCGACACCGTAACGCTGCACGCGCCAGAAAGCGACTGATACGCTTCCGCGGCGGGTACGAACAGCGCCTGTCCGATGACGGGGTTTTGATCGTATACGGAGGCAGAAAGGACGATGGACGGAACGCCCGTATCCTTGAACGCCTGCGGCACGCCGTTTTCATAAGCGGTGCGCAGTTTCGTCAACCCCAATTCGTAAAGTTTCAGCTCTCCCGCGCCGTCGGTTTCCACTTCCCATTCGACGTAGGCGAGCCCGCGCTCGAAGCCGTCGAACGTCGTGTTATCCTTCCATTTTTCGATGACGCCGTAGCCGGAAAGTATTCCGCCGATCTCGCGGTAGCGCAAGGTCATCTGCCCGTTCGGCAAAGTATATTCCTTTCCCTCGCCGTTGATGGTGAAAGCGCGCGTCGCCAGATTCACTTCAAATTCTATATATTTGTACGGGCGCAGACAATCGATCATCCTCAATGTCAGCGTGCCCGCCGCCGCGGCGACGTCGAAAGTCATGGGGAAGCCCGCATAATCGTCCACCACGCTCGGATTGGACGTGCGCACCGTAACGTCGTTCACGAAGGCGAACCCCGTATAATCTTCCGCATTGACGTCGGTAACCGCCCCCGTCGAATCTTTCAGGAAATATTCCGAAATCAGCTTCGGCTCGATGACGTCGATATAGAACGTTTTCTTTGCGTTCCCCGCCGCATAAATGACCTCCAGCCGACTGCCCGCTTTTTCCGTTACGGCATATTTTCTGTCTTCGCCTATCGTCTTTCCGTTTACCGTCAAGGTGATCATCGGTTCGAAACCGGTCTGCCCTTGTTCGTAATTATAATCGTAAGCGGTGCAGGCGGGCAAGAGCAGATCTTTGCCCGAAATCGCCACCTGAGGCACGCCCCTGACGGTGATGATCGGGTCCTTGCATACGCTTACCTGCATCTTGTAGCTGCCTTCTTTATGGTTGTTCACGTAATCGGTAAAGGAATACTTCAGCTCGAGTTCCCCTTCTTTTTCAAAGAAATAGTCGTCGCCCGGCAATACGTTTAATTTTTCGCCGTTGAAATAATATTGGCACACCTGCTCGGTGAGCGTCGTCATGCCCTCGACGGTTACATCGGGCAGATTGAGCGTTTCTCCCACGAATGCCGTCTGCGGCAAAGCGCAACCGACGGTTATCTCCTGCTGTTCGGAGGAAATTTCCACAAGAAGATCCCGCAGACCTTCGTTTCCAGAAGAATCCGTCAAGATGTAGCGGATACGGTAAGTTCCCGCTTCTTTCGGCACGAACGCGCCGTTTTCGATCAAGTCGCTGCAATCGAAGGATAAAATCCCTTCGGTTTTATACAGGCGGATTTCCGCGGCGGAAGAGCTTAAAATCCCTTCAACTCCGTCGAGTATCTTTGCGGGAGCGGGTATAGGATACGCCTGCCCCACGATGCCGACGGGCATGTCGTTATCCAGCGCGAAATCCGTGATGACCGACGGAGCGGTGGTATCGGCTATCTTCTCGCCCGAAAGGTTTTGCCCCGCTATCTCCTTGACCAAAATCCCCGAATTTCCCGAACCGTCGAAGACAAATTCCAGCCAGACTTCCCCCGTGGTAAAACCTTTCCATTCTTTACCTACGCCGACCTGCGAAGAATCGTCCGCGTCGAGCAACAGCCACGGGTCCATGCCTGCGGGCATTTCCGTCGTGACATAGAAAGCGCGCGTAGCATAATCCGCTTGTACGCCAAACCACATACAGTCGGTCTTTTTGGAATCTTCATAGTCGAAGGTCGCGTTCGGCAACTGCGCCATCCAATCAGAGCGCACCTCCCCGAAACGCAGGCCGCTCTCGTTGAAACGGCCGATCGTCCTACCGTCGTAATTAAATCCCGCATAAGCGGTACAGCCGCCCTCTTCCCAGTGAACGGAATAGAATTTCCAATACACGTACTTCGTTTCGTCGTGCACGTCCACGAGCCGCACCTGCACTTCCTTCAACGGCTCGTAGCCTTCCCCCGAAAGGGGCGCGAACAGAGCAAGTTGGTCGGCAGAAGTCAGCGCGTTTAAGTTGATGATATTCGCATAGCGAACCTTGGAACCCGGCGCCCCGCCGATGATCTCCACACCGTTGCCCTCGCGCATGAACGAGGGCGCGTCCACATCGGCGCGCACGGAATTGATGCCGCTTTTGCCTACGAACAAATCCGCCGCGTTTTCCAGATTCGGCTGCACCGTTATGCTCTCGCTGTAGGTTTCGGAATCGTATTCCGCGGAAAAGGTAATTTCTACGGCGTCGAGACCGTATACGTGATAAAATTCACCGTCGTACGGCACGCCGTCCACGCTGACGGAAGCCTGTTTGCGCTCTCCTTTCCACGATGCGTAAGATTCGAGAGAAATGTCTTCCCCCAGCTTACAGAAATTTTCAACGTCGTATTCGAAATAAGGTCTGTCCGTCACCCGGAAGGAAAAATTCCTGGTATACGTGACGTTGTCGATTACGCAGAAGTACGTTAGTACGTATTCGCCCGTCTCTTCGAGTTTATACCTTACAAATTCGTCCTGCTCGCCGAGGATCGCCACGTTTTGCGAA
>UQZE01000167.1 GCA_900545325.1 uncultured Eubacteriales bacterium | reverse complement strand
CGCTCTTCCGATCTTTATAATATTTATATCGTTTTCCGCGGGGGATAATATCGGAAAGCGGAAAAGCGAGTCTGGTCATGATAGAAAGAATTATCCTATATATTTGCATGTTTCTCGCGGTGCTCGTCGTACTGCCGTTTCACGAATTCGCACACGGTTTCGCCGCGGTTAGATGCGGGGACGACACGCCGAAAATAAACGGGCGCTATACGCTCAATCCGTTGGCGCATTTTGACCTGGTAGGGTTGATCTGCTTTGTTTTTGTGGGATTCGGCTGGGCCAAACCCGTACCGGTAAACCCGTATAACTTCAAAAAATATAAAAGCGGCATGGTTTGGGTGTCGATAGCGGGCGTTCTGGCAAATTATATTCTTGCGTTTATCGCATATCCCATTTGGAGGCTCTCCGCACGTTTGCCTGATATGGGGTATTTTGACGACGTGATATATTATACGCTCAATTTCATCTATTTATATAATTTGACGTTTATCGTCTTTAATCTGATCCCGGTCTATCCGCTCGACGGCTTTCGTCTGATCGACGCTACGGTGCCCCATTATAATCCCGTATACAGGTTTTTGAGAAATTACGGGCAGTATATACTTTTGGTGCTGATAGGGCTCAGTTTTCTTTCAAGTTGGATTCCTCAGCTTTGGTTTTTGGATGTTTTAGGGATAGCTATGGAATGGTGCGCGGATATTATCGGCTATCCGATCAGATTATTTTGGGGGTTGTTTTTCTGATGGCGGAATTTGAGTCGGTTGTCGATTATTCGACGAAACTTGACAATTTCGAAGGGCCGCTCGATCTTTTGCTGCATTTGATCAAAGAGGCTAAAATAGAGATAAAAGATATTTTCGTTTCGCAGGTAACGGATCAGTATCTTCAATATATCGCCTCGATGGACGTGATAGACGTGGAAAAGGCGAGCGAATATCTCAGTATGGCGGCTACGCTCGTTGAGATAAAATCAAAAGCCTTGCTGCCGAAACCCGAAGAATTCCTCGACGATATCGAAGACCCCGAACAGGCGCTCATCAGACAGATAGAAGAATATAAACTGTTTAAAGAAACGAGTGAAAAACTCAAACAACAGGAAAACGTCAACCGTTTTTATAAAGAACCCGATAAGTCTGCGGGCGACGTGAAGATCGTCTATAAAGATTTCAATCTGGACGGGCTTATCGCCGCGTTTTCCAAACTTTTGCTGAAAGTAGACGCGAAAAAAAGAGCGCAGGATACGCAGAAGGAAATTCCGAAAGACGTCTTTACCGTTGCCGAAAAGGTGGAATACATCAAGGATACGCTTTTACGGCGGCAGAGCATGAGCTTTTTCGAACTGTTTACCGAATACTACACGAAAAACGAGCTGATAACGACTTTTCAGGCCATGCTCGAACTGTTGAAGTGGCAGTATATCAAAGTGGAACAAAACGGCGTTTTTGACGATATTACGATAACTTTAAGGGAAGACAGAAATGAAGAAATCGGAGAAATTGACGAATATAATTGAATCCATAGCATTCGTTTCGGGCAATCCGATAGCTATTAGGGATATAGCGGAAAAACTCGAAGTCGAAGAAAAAGAGATCGTTTCCGCGGTAAAAAAACTCCAGCAGAAATACAGCGGCGACTGCGGGTTGCAGCTATTGATGTTTAATAAAAAGATACAATTTGCATCTAACCCCGAATATGCGGACGAAGTGTCTTCCGTTTTGAATCCGATAAAGGAGCGCGAACTTTCGAGAAGCATGTTGGAGGCGGCCGCCATTATCGCCTATAAACAGCCCGTAACGAGAATGGATCTCGAAGAGATCAGGGGAAACAGCGAATATGCGGTGCAAAAATTGCTCGAACTGAAAGTGATCGAGCCTGTCGGCAGAAAGGACGCCGTCGGAAAACCTATTTTATACGGTACGACGGACGAGTTTTTAAAACGCTTTCAGATATCTTCCTTGGACGAACTGCCCGATTACGAGGAGCTGCTCGACAGGATCGCGCAGATTCACGGCACTGTCAACGACGACGATTACCTCTACAGCCGCGACGAATACGTGGAGGAAACGTCTCCCTCCAACGTTACGGAGGCGGTTGAAAAAATACAAAAAAAAGAGGAGGATTTCGAGCTTCCTCCGATTGAAGATGAGGAAGTTCCGGATTTTCTGAAGGACGAAAAAATTGAAAAAATCTGAAACACGGCGAAAGCCGTGTTTTTTTTGCTGCCGCATAATTTTAAGCGTTTTGCAGATATTATTATCGTGTTGATCGTGTTTATCGTATTCGGGCTGTTTCTTTTGCTTATCTGTCCGTTTTTTCTCAAATTCAGGGCGTTTTACGACAAGAACCTCAAACGCGTGTTTTTTGCCGTAAACCTCGACGGGTTTCCGATCTTCGGCGGTTATATCGAAAGGATAACGGAAGGGTTTGCGATCCATCTTTCGGCAGCGAAAGCCGTGATCGTGCCTTACGCTTCGCTTTTAGGAATGCCCTCGAATTTCAGTTTGAGAAAAGATTATTTTATCAGAAAAGTGCATATACTTACGGAAGCGGGGAGCGAACAGGCTCCGCAGTTTCCGTTTATGTATGCAGTTGCCGCGAATATCGTTTCTAAAATTTACGGCACGACGCGCGAAACGTTGGGCGTGCCGACCGCATTTAAGAACGACGTTCTTCTGTACGAAAACGAGAATGTTTTCAAAATATCGGTTGCGGCAGACGTCGTTTTCAATCTGCTGACGGTGTTTATCACGCTGTCGAAATTGTTATTGAGGA
>UQZE01000166.1 GCA_900545325.1 uncultured Eubacteriales bacterium | reverse complement strand
CGAAAGACATAGCCGCCGCGGTAACGGACGGAGAGCCTGCCGTAGTGGAATTTACGAGGGCGGGGGAAAATATGCAGACCGTTATCAAACCGGAAAAAGACGCTCTCGGTAAATATAAGCTTGGCCTTTTTATCAGGAATTATGTAAGCGGCATCGGAACGCTGACTTATGTTAAAGACGGTAAATTCACTTCGCTCGGACATCCTATATTGGATGAACAGGGAAACCTAATCGAAATCACGGGGGGAAGTCTTCTCAACTGTACCATCACGGGCGTGATCAAGGGCGAAAGGGGCCGAGCCGGCGAGCTGAAAGGCGTATTTTTAAAGAATACGGCTTTCGCAACTGCCGAATACAATACGAAAACGGGCGTTACGGGTACGATGAAGGAAGGCGAAGTCGAGAGGCTGAATCTCAGGAAAGTGGAAATGGGCGAAGCGAAAGTCGGCAGCGCAACGGTATATACCACGGTAAACGGCAGCGAACCCAAGGAATATTCGATGTCCATCGTCAAGGTAGATAAGGGAGAAAAGGACAACAAGAACCTTGTGATCAAAATCACCGACGACGAACTCATCGATATTACGGGAGGCATAGTGCAGGGCATGAGCGGAAGCCCTATTCTGCAAAACGGCAAGATCGTCGGCGCGGTAACGCACGTGTTTATCAACGATCCCGAGAGGGGGTTCGGTGTGTCCGTTCAGAATATAATTTTAGATTAATCAGTAAAATACTGTAAAATTTAATAACGATTATGTTTTTCATAATGTGAATATATTTTATAAAAATACAGAAAATAGTTTTAGAAAAACTTTTGAAAATCAAAATGATTTCTGGAGGTAAAATGAAAAAACTGTTATCTGTATTTTTAATGTTTATGACGTTCGCCATCGCGGTCAGCGGCGTGAAACTCGTAAAAGTCAAGACGCTTGCGGATGCCGAAGGCTTGAACGCGAAATCGGAATCGGCATATCTTGTCGATTTCAACAGCGGCACGACGATATATTCCAAGAATGAGACCGAGCGTCTGCCGATCGCCAGCATGTG
This sequence comes from uncultured Eubacteriales bacterium, assembly GCA_900545325.1. Lineage (GTDB taxonomy): Bacteria > Bacillota > Clostridia > Christensenellales > Borkfalkiaceae > UMGS775. The sequence continues at coordinate 1,781 of UQZE01000166.1, read as the reverse complement.
CAAAATCATGACGCTTACGCTCGCTTTCGACGAAATAGAAAACGGCAACCTCAGCCTTGACGATACGATCACGGTAAGTTCCGAAGCCGCGGGTATGGGCGGTTCGCAGATCTTTCTCGACGCGAACAAGGAATACGAAGTCCGTCAGCTCATCAAAGGGATCGTCGTGGCGTCGGCAAACGACGCGTCTGTCGCGATCGCTGAAGAGATCAGCGGTTCTGAGGACGCTTTTGTTGCCAGAATGAATGAAAAGTGCGCCGAACTCGGTATGAAAGATACGCATTTCAGCAATTGCACGGGATTGCCCAAGGCGGAACAATATTCCTGTGCGAAAGACGTGGCTGCGATGTTTGCTGCACTGATTAAACATAAAGGTTACTTTGAGTTTTCGCGTATCTGGATGGATGAAATCCAACACGACGGCGGAAGAGTGACGGAAATTTCCAATACGAACAAACTTATTCGGTTTTACGAAGGCTGCGACGGCGGCAAAACCGGGTACACGAGCGAAGCCGGGCATTGCCTTGCGGCGACCGCGATGCGAAAAGGCATGCGTTTAATTTCCGTCGTGATAAAGTCGCCCGATTCCAAAACTCGTTTCAACGACGTTTCGACCATGTTCAACTACGGATTTGCCAATTTTGAAAATAAACTGATCGTAGATGAAAAAACGCCGCTCGACATCGAAGTGGAAGTTTCAGGCGGCAAACAGGACTTCGTGAAGGGGATTGCGCAGGAACCTTTCTATCAGTTCAGCAAAAAGAACGAAAAGATCGCGCTTAATATCGATTTCGTTCCCGACGGACACGTCAAGGCACCGGTAGAACAGGGCGAGAAGATCGGCACGTTGAATATTTACAGAGATAACGTCTTGATTAAAGAAATTAATGTCCTCGCCTATGAAAAGATAGAAAAACAGACCTATTTCGATATTATCAAAAACATCATAGATCAATGGAATCTGTTTTAAAAGAAAAAGAGAGCGTAACGCTCTCTTTTGTTATTTATAAAGACCGCTTTGACCTCATATAAAAACTACTTAGCGTTTTTGCCTTGACATCGGCGGAGCGTATTTGATAAAATATAAGCATGAATACCAGAGATACTTTGAAAACAGGCGAAAACGGACATTTGTTTATCGGCGGCGCGGATTGCGCCGAACTTGCGGAAAAATACGGTACGCCGCTTTACGTTTACGATAAGAAATATATCGAAGACATATGCGGCGTGTATTCCGAAACGCTCAAACGCGAATATGGCGAAGGGCGCATATTATATGCTTCGAAAGCATTTTCCTGTAAGGGGATTTATAAGCTTATAGACGGGCTCGGACTCGGTGCGGACGTTGTTTCGGGCGGCGAACTTTATACGGCGCTGCAGGGCGGCATTGCGGCCGAAAAACTCGTTATGCACGGAAACAATAAGACGGACGCGGAATTGGAATATGCGGTAGAAAGCGGCGTCGGCGTAATCGTCTGCGACGCGTTTTCCGAAATAGAGCGGCTGAGCGAACTCTGTAAAAAGAAGAACGTCGCGCAGGACGTCATGCTGCGCGTAAACCCGGGCGTCGAGGCGCACACGCACCATTTTGTACAGACGGCCACGCCCGATTCGAAATTCGGATTTTCTATTATGAACGGCGATGCGTTGAAAGCTGTGAAACAAGCGATTGCGGCGCCGAATATTACGTTGATCGGGCTGCACTGCCATATCGGTTCGCAGATATTCGAAAGGGAATCGTTCGCGCTTGCCGCCGACAAGATGACCGATTTTTATAAAAC
>UQZE01000165.1 GCA_900545325.1 uncultured Eubacteriales bacterium | reverse complement strand
CTGCACCCGCTCGTAAGCGGAAAGCGCAAGGTCCTTTTTCGCGCGGATTTCGGCCGCGGAGATCCCTTGTTCCCTGCCGACGAATTCGTCGGTCATATTGTTGTAGTCCATTTTGAGGCGCATTGATTTCTGCCATTTCACGTTGAGATATTTTGCTTTCATGTAAAGCTCCTTTTTTGTCCTTTAAGTCATATCTATTTTAATATAAAAAACTGCCGTTGTCAATACTAATTTTGTTATTTTTTGTCAATTAGGTAGCAAAAATCGCTGAATTTTTCTTTTTTTCAAAAATGATGAAAATAATGTTTTTTATTATCGGGATATGTGAAATCGCGCGGTGTTAAATTGTGAAAATTTTACGAAAAAAGCGCCCGCCTTTCAACAGGAAAGGCGGGCGCCGCTTTCAGAATATTTTTTCCGCCAGCGCCGAGAGGTATTCCACGCTTTCGGCAAGCTCCTTTTCGTCGCCGTAATCGCGCTGATAAGCCTCCACCAGCATGGCGCCGTCGAAACCGACGTCCTTTAATCTTTTAAATAGCTCTTCGAAGCCGAACGTTCCCTTGCCGGGCAGGCACATTCTTCCGTTTTCGTCTATATCGGAAAGATGCACCGTAACGATATCCCCCCGCATATCGTCGATATAGTCGCCGTAAAACACGCCGCTCTGGCGCGCCTGCTTGACGTCGAGCACGCCCTTCAGTTCGGGACAGCGCTCCTTCACGGCCGAAAAAAATCCCTTGTAATTGTAATAACACCAGTGCACGTTTTCATAGCACAGCGTTACGCCGTAAGTTTTACAGCGCTCCGCGATCTTCCCCGTAACCGCGCCGACTTTGTCGTAATCGATCCTGAGCGGCGTGTTTTTGAGCCGCGCGACGCCGTGAAAGGTGTAGTATTTCGCGCCGATTTCCCGCGCCGCCGCCAAAACGCCGTCCAGAATTTCAAAAGAATCATCCGCGGCGCGCGGATTCACGCTGTAAAGCTGCGGTTCGAACTGCGTTGTGAGGGTATGTACCGAATGGACTTTCGTGCTCCCGCTCATGCGCGAGCGGAGTACCTTGCCGAAAGCCCCGTTGTATTCCCTGTACGTCGATAAAAAAACTTCCGTTACGGGAATATTTTTTTCGCAAAGATATGCAAGCGCGTCTTCCGTAGTTTTCCTGACGAAAAGCGACGCCGTAGAAACGCCGATTTCCATACCTTACACTTCGGGGTCGATGAGGCCCAGATCGCCGTCCTCCCTCTTGTACAGCACCTTTATGCTCTGCGTTTTCAGGTCGAAGAAGATAAAGAACGAATGGCCCAGCATATCCATTTCCTCGACGGCCTCCTGCACGAGCATCGGCTTTAATTTGAAGCTCTTTTCCTTGACGATCCTGTCGCGGGAAACGATTTTTTCCTCTTCCTCCGCGATATATACGCTCTGTTCCTTGAACGCGCTGTTTTTCTGCGCCTTGTCGAACTTGGTGCGGTATTTTCTGATCTGCCCTTCGATCTTGGGCAGGATCTTGTCGATATTGTCGTAAAAGTTATCGCTCGTTACCTGCGCGCGGATCAGCCGCCCCTGGTATTCGAGCTGAATTTCCGTTTTTAAGGAGACGTTTTCCTTTTTGAAATACACTTTGCACGTCGTATCGGGTCCGTCGAAATATTTGTCGAGTTTTTCGAGTTTCTGTCCCACAACGTTTTTAAGATGTTCGCTCGCCTGATAATTTCTTTCAATAATCTCGATATTCATAGATTATCCTCCTTAAATTTATTCGAGGATTATATCCCCTTTTATAATTAATATTCGACGGAAATCCCCCGTTTCCCTTTTTTTATTTTTGGGAACGGAAGGTAAGTCCCGAAGAAGTGCAGTCCACCGTTACCGTTTCGCCCTCCAGGATATTGCCTTTCAGCACCTCTTCGGACAATCTGTCCTCCACGAGTTTCTGAATGTTTCTCTTTAACGGGCGGGCGCCGTAATCGTTGTCGTAGCCGCTTTCCGTAATATAATCGAGCGCGGAGCGGGTAACTTTCAGCCCGACACCCAGATTTTCCAGCCGCTTGCCCAGACCGTTCAGAAGAATGGAAACGATCTTTTCCGCGTCCTCCTTGCCCAGCTTGGAAAACACCACGATATCGTCTACCCTGTTCAGAAATTCGGGTTTGAAACGCTCTTTCAGCGCCTCCTTGATGCGGTCGCTCATCTTTTCGTATTCGTCCGCGGGCGTGCCGCCGCCGAACCCCAGCGCGGAAACGCTCTTCGCTTCGGACGCGCCCACGTTGGACGTCATGATGATGATGGCGTTTTTGAAATTGACCATCCGCCCCTTGCTGTCCGTCAGCCTTCCGTCGTCGAGGATCTGCAGCATGAGGTTGAAAATATCGGGATGCGCCTTTTCTATCTCGTCGAAAAGCACCACGCAATAGGGCTTTCTGCGCACCTTTTCGGTGAGCTGCCCGGCCTCGTCGAACCCGACGTACCCGGGAGGCGCGCCGATCAGTTTCGCCACCGAGTGCTTTTCCATATATTCGCTCATGTCTATGCGTATGAGGTTGCGCTCGTCGTCGAACAGACATTCCGCGAGCGCCTTGCTGAGCTCGGTTTTGCCCACGCCCGTCGGCCCCACGAAGATAAAGCTGCCGAGCGGACGGTTGGCGTCGTTCAGCCCGGCGCGGGCGCGCCGTATGGCGCGGGATACGCTCTTCACGGCCTCGCTCTGCCCGATTACGCGGCGGCCGAGCTCCTCTTCCAACCGCAAAAACCGCTCCGCCTCCGTTTCCGTCAGCTTGACGGCGGGAATGCCCGTCTGCGCGGCGACGATCTTCGCCACGTCGTCTTTATGGAGTTCGAGATAGGTCTTAACGCGGATTTCAGATCGGAAGAGCGTCG
>UQZE01000164.1 GCA_900545325.1 uncultured Eubacteriales bacterium | reverse complement strand
AAGGATGAAAACAAAATCGTTAAGGTGCGCGAACTCAACGATCTTCACCATGCAAAGGACGCCTACGTCAATATCGTCGTCGGCAACGTATATAATACGAAATTCAACCACAATGCCGCGGTATATTTTCGCGATCACGGCGTAGACAGCTATAACCTCAAAAATTTATTTACGCACGATATTCCGGGCGCTTGGAAAGTTTCGGAAAAAGAGCGTATTTTGCAGACCGTTGCGAAAAATACCTGCAGAGTCGTTCGTATGACGGAAAACGGGAAAGGAAAGTTATTTGATATTCAACCTAAATCGGCGGGTAAAAATGCCGACCTGATCCCGCTGAAAATATGCGGTGCGATTTCCGATACGGCAAAGTACGGCGGGTACGATTCCGCGACCACGGCATATTTTATGCTCGTGAGAAGTAAGGGCAAAAAAGGTAAAGTCGCACTGTCTTTGGAGGCATACCCGCTGTGGCTGGATAAGCGTGGCGGCGGAGCCAAAGAGGATAAGCTTCGGTTCTGCGTTGAGCGCGCCGGGCTGAAAGAACCTGAAATAATAGTAGACAACATCAAATTGAACACCCTGTTTTGCATTGACGGCTCATATGCTTGGTTGCGCGGGAAAACAGGTAATCGTGTGGTCTGGTGCAATGCCAACGAGTTGTTTTTGGACGAAGAGAGCATGCGTACGCTGAAAAACATAAGCAATTATATGCGCGATCGCAAAAGATTGAACAAACCCGATCTTTGTGCGGGAGATAAAATTACGGCAGAGTGCAACATTCGCCTGTACGACGCGCTTGTCGAAAAACTCGGCTCTTCCGTCTATGCCGGGCTTTCAGTCAAGGGGCAGGTGCCTTTCCTGCGCGGAAAACGGGAAGCGTTTGCTGAACTTTCACGGGAAGACCAGTGCAAAATCATATTCGAAGTGTTGCATCTTATGCAATGTAACAGCGTCTTGTCCGATTTTTCCTCGTTGGGCGGCGTCGCGCATGCGGGAAGTATTTTGTCTAATAAGTTTGTACAGGATATGGATATAAAAATGATTTTCCAGTCGCCCACGGGATATTATCGGCGCGTTGTCGATCTGAAAGAATTTATATGAGCTGGCGGGTAGTCGTCGTGTCCAACCGTTGCAAGTTAGAGTATAAGCTCGGGTATCTCGTCTGCCGCGGGGAGGAGGTCAAAAAGGTATTTCTTTCCGAAATCGGCGTTTTGATCGTTGAATCGACGGCGGTATCGATGACTGCGGCGCTGTTGTGCGAATTAGTCAAAAATAAAATCGACGTTGTTTTTTGTGATGAAAAACATAACCCTCAATCGCAGCTGCTGGCGCTCAACGGCAGGCACGACGCCAGCGGCTGTCTGAAAAAACAGTTAGCCTGGAAAAGTGAAGCGGCGCGCACGGTTTGGACGGAGATCGTAAGGCTGAAAATCGAGAGGCAGTATTATTTTTTGCGGGAACAAAATGCGGAGCAGGCGGAGTTGCTGTGCGAATATATACGGGATATACGGGACGGCGACTTATCCAACCGCGAGGGACATGCGGCAAAAGTGTATTTCAACGCCCTGTTCGGAATGTCTTTCAAACGAGGCGATCAATCTTTTTTAAACGGAGCGTTGAATTACGGCTATGCGATCCTGCTGTCCGCATTTAACCGCGAGATCGTGTCGTGCGGATATAATACGCAATTGGGCATTGCGCATAAAAACGAGTTCAATGCCTTTAATTTGTCCAGCGATCTGATGGAGCCGTTCCGCGTATTGGTCGATCGATTTGTATTTGGCACAGGGCAGGAACTTACGCCGCAATATAAACATGCGCTTTGCGATATTCTCAATCAGAAAGTACGTATCGGCAAAGAAAGTTATACTGTTTCCGCCGCAGTCGGGATTTATTGCAGAAGCATGTTTGAAGCGCTCGAAACAGGCGATATCGGTAAAATTAAATGTTATGAGTTATAGATTTATGAGGTTAGTCGTTTTTTTTGATTTGCCGACAGAAACTTCGCAGCAACTGCGTGAATACAGGGGTTTTCGCAAGTTTTTACTGAAGAGCGGCTTTATCATGATGCAGGAATCGGTATATTCCAAAATCGTATTAAATGCAACGGCGGCAGCGGCAGTGCAGGAGAATGTGCGCAAGCATAAAACGTCCGCAGGCTTGATTCAAATGATATTAGTTACCGAACGCCAGTTCGAGCGCATGGAGATCGTTGTCGGCGAGGCGCAGCGTGCCGTTATCGATAATGACGAAAGGTTGGTGATTTTGTGATTTTGGCTCATTCCGATTTTGAAAATACTTTTTCGATCGAACCCGGAAAAGTAAACGTTCTCGTCGTAGAACCTGAAGATTGTTTTTTTGCGTATTGCCGCGAACTGAACGATCAGATTTCGGGCGGAATCGGTAGATTTTGTTTATCCGAAGGGGAAACGGAACATTCCCTGTCTAAAAGCGCCATATTTATCAGCGACTATCTTTCCTTGCAGATAAACGATAAAAAAGCGGCGGCAAAGTTTTATCGTTCGTTACAGGAAATTACGGAACGGCATTTCTTGCGCGAGTATCAGCAGATCTGCGCATTGCTCGCGGATTTTTTCGGAAAACTGAATACAGAGAGCGATTATCCGCTCGAATACGACGGGGACGATTGTTTGTGCGACTTATTTAAGGCGTTGGGAGTCCGTATTGCGGAAGAAGAAACGTTTTTACAAAATATATTACTGTATTTGCGAACCGCTTGTTTGTTTTTTAAAACGAAATGTTTCTTTTTTATGAATTTGAAAACGGTTTTGACCGAGTCGGAATTACTCGCTCTGTATCACGAAGCCGAACTGAACGAAATTTGCATTTTTCTATTGGAAAATTCCCAGAAGTCCAAGCAAAGAGGAGAAATTGTTACGATTATCGATCGCGATTTATGCGAAATTATT
>UQZE01000163.1 GCA_900545325.1 uncultured Eubacteriales bacterium | reverse complement strand
CAACGTGTTCCGAAGCGTATTGTTTGCGGCTATCGCGCTCGTTTTAGGCGGCATCTCGATATTCTCGCTCATTCAAGGCGCGGGGATGTTCGTGCTCGAACCGCTGAACGATCTGAACCTCTATTGGCATCATATACTGATCGTTTTCACGGTGATCATCATGTGCGTGCCGCTGGCGGGCTGGCTGGAAAACATTTCAAATCAGTTCCTATGGACGAACAAGCAGGAAAAGAAAAAATTCAAAAAATAATTTCGGGGCGGTCGTTAGGCCGCCTTGATTTTTTCAAACACAAAGCCCCGCGAAAGTAATCGCGGGGCTTTGTGTTTACTGTTAAATTCTATCAAAGGGTAAGCTGTTTTAATGCGGCGAAGCTTTCCGGACAATGGAAAGTTTCGCACAACGTGGGCGTCAACGCGAACAAATGCTTGTTTGTTTCCCCGCCGTCCGTTTCTATTCTGTAAAGGTTGAGCCGAAGGTCCTTGTCCGCCAGCCCTGCCTTTTTCAAATCCACTTTGAACGCCGCTTTATAACCGTTTCCGTCCTTTACGACGCGGACGTCGTAAAGAATACCGTCGGCAAGTTCGGCTTTTATTTTGCCGTTTTCGTTCGAAATCCATGCGGTAAAAGTCGTTTCGTTCGGCGCGACTTCGACTTCGAGATATTCTCTGCCCTCTTTATCGCCGCATATAAAGGCTTCGCACACGTCGCCGTTATAAATCGGCGCGTTGTCTTGCCCGTACGGACAAAAAAACGAGGAATGTTCGCAGTCGAACGAAAACGCGAGATAATCTTTTCCTCTTTCGAGCCCGACCGCCGTTCTGTATACGGCGGCGCCGCCCGTACGGGAATCTTTCAGATCATACTTCATTTGTATTAAAGCAGCGAGGCCGCGTCCTTATCCACGACTACAACCACGTCCTTATGGTTTTGCAGAACGGAAGCGGGACAGCTTTCCGCAACGGGTCCTTTCACCATGTTGTAAACGGCCTGCGCTTTGTTCTTGCCGCTTGCGATCACGAGTATCTTTTTTGCGTTCATAATGTTCTTGATGCCCATGGTAATCGCTTTCGTGGGGACTTCGCTGATATCGTCGAACAGTCTGGAATTGTCCTTGATGGTGTTTTCCGTCAGGGCGACGATATGCGTTGTGGAGTCGAAAGAAGTGCCCGGTTCGTTAAAAGCTATGTGTCCGTTGGAGCCGAGGCCGAGGAGCTGCACGCTCTGCTGCATTTTACCGAGCAGCGCGGTATATCTCGCGCACTCCGCGTCGAGATCCTTAACGTCGCCGCAGGGCAGATTTGTGTTTTCAATGTCGATATCGATATGGTTAAAGAGATTGTCTTTCATGAAATAATCGTAGCTCTGCACGTGCGATTTCGGCAATCCGACGTACTCGTCGAGGTTGACGGTCTTCACCTTCTTGAAAGAAATTTCCTTCTTTTCGCAAGCCGATATCAGTTCCTTGTAAAGGCCGATGGGCGTGGTGCCCGTAGCCAGCCCCAAAACGGCGTTTTCGTCGTTCTTCACGACGTCCTTGATGACTTCCGCCGCTTTTTTGCTCATTTCTTCATAATTTTCGGTTACAATGATCTTCATTTATTTACTCACCTTATTCAATCTTTCTTTTACGTCGTTTTTGAAAGCGTCCACGTAAGAAAGCACGTAGTCCACCATGTCGAGTTTGTCGTTTTCGATCAGCGGCGTCAAATCCATGGCGTAGCCGAGACCGGTCGCGTTATCGCAGCCGTGGCTGGCGGCATAGGTCGCGTGCGCCGTGCGCCTGCCCTGCGCTGCGAGATCGTATCTCTTGCCGCCGCAGATCTGGGAGTCGAACACGCTCACGAGGCTCATGGCGATGTTCGGGTGTTCGCTCAGATCGAATACGACTTTCTGTTCGTCGTTCACCCAGTCGAGGTCGCGCCATACTTCGCAGCCGTAGACCTTTTCCGGTCTTTCGTTTTTATCGAGTTTTCTCAGCGCCTTGACGACCTTTGTCACCACGCCGCAATGCGTATCGTGTTTGTCCGCGAGGTTATGCGTATAAACGTATTTCGGTTTCATCGCTTTCAGCAGTTTTACGTACTCGTCCACGATGACGTCGTTATCGGGCGTTTTGATCTGCTTGGAAGTATAACCGAGCTGTATCATCGCAGCATATTCTCCGACGAAAGCCGCCTTGTTCTGTTCCACAATTCTGACCGCTTTCATTTCTTCGTCGGTATAATCTTTATATAAACTGTCTCTCGGACTGCCCGCACCGTCGGCGGTAACGACGCCCGTAAACCATGCGTCTTTTTTGCCGAAACACTGCAGAACGCCGTGATATGCCATCAGCTCGATGTCGTCCTGATGCGCGGAAATCGCCAGGTGCGTGGTTCTTTCGAGCGCTTTTTCCTCTTTTTCCCCGTCGGGGACAAAAATCGTTGCATTCTCGTTGACAAACTTCATTTTCTTTTCTCCTTTATTGTTTTTTGATTTCCGTCAGAGACGCCGCGGCGATGCTCTGACCGACTCTTCTGTTGGATTCGTCCGGCATGGAAACGTCGATATCCGCATATTCGGGGAATTCCGCTTTCAGCACTTCCTTCGCCTTTTCGATAATGATATCGCCGCCTTTGCCGCTCGTTACCCTGCCGAGCAGAAGCAGGTGCTTTATCTTATAAAATTCGCTGTAATAAGCGACGGTGTATCCGAGATAAACGCCGATGTCCTCGTAGATTTTCCGCGCCGTCGGATCGTTATCCGCCATCATCTTCTGCACGACTTTGAGTTTTTCCGCGGGCGAAGCCTTTTCGTCGAACTTATATCCCGCGTATTCGGCAAGCTTGATCACGCCGTCCTGCGAGAAATATTTCACGCCGCAGCCGTAATCGCCGCTCCATTCGTCCACCATTGCCTTTTTACTGAAGTCTACGGGAACGAATGCAAGCTCGTTCAGCCAGCCGTTCAAGCAGCCGTCCGTATTGATGTAACCGCCGGCCTCGCTCGT
>UQZE01000162.1 GCA_900545325.1 uncultured Eubacteriales bacterium | reverse complement strand
TTGCCGTGTTCAAACAGATCCTTCTCGAATATTTTTACCTGCTGGGGAAGAAAGTCGATACCGACGGACTTATCAAGCCCGCGGCCATGCCCGACAGTTATAAAGAGCGCTCGGATAATTACGTAAGCAACTACAAAAAGGCGAAGATCAAGATTAAAAAACCGAAAAATCTCGCACATTCGGACGGCACCGCCTTCGATTACGACGGATTCGGGCTGATCACGGCGACCGTTTCGACGGATGAGCTGAAAGCCGCGGCCAAGGGCATGGGCGCCACGCTTACGGAATATCTCGCGGGGGTATATCTCTTTTCCTTTTTCAACACCTATCTCAAAGGCACGAACGCGAAAAAGAAAAACGTCTGCATACTCATACCCGTGGATATGCGTAAAAAATACGAAAGCGAATCTCTGCGCAATTTCAGCCTGTTCGTCCGCGTGCAACGGGAATACACAGAGGGCGTTACGCTCGAAGAGTGCGTAGCCGCCGCGGTGGAACAGGTGCGGAGCGGCTGCGACGAAAAAGTGCTCGACAGCATCAATCATTTTAACGTCAGCGTGGAAAAGAACGTGTTTTTGAAGATCGTGCCGCTCTTTTTGAAAGACATCGTTCTGAGAATAGGTTATTACTTCGAAGGCGAAAATCTGCAGTCGGGCGATTTCAGCAACGTAGGCCTTGTGGAGCTTCCCAAAGACCTTGCGGAATACGTGAAGGACGTCAATTTTTCCATATCCTCCAGTCATACGTCCAAACAGCTGGTCGCGGCGGTGGGGTATAACGGAAAGATAAACATCACCTTTACGCGCAACTTTGTGGAAAACGCCTTTGAAAGGGCTTTTATTTCGGTATTGGCGGAAAGCGGCATGAAGGTGCGGGTCAAGAGCAATTATTGGGAGAAAAAACTATGAAATACTGCAAACATTGCAAGGTCGAGGTCGATTCTTCCGAAAACTACTGCCCGCTTTGCTATAATTACCTCGAAGCGGAGGAAGAGGACAAAAAAGGCTTCGACTACTATCTCGGCCGGGATAAGGCGAAGAGCCGCGCGGTCAACAACAATTTTTTGCTGAAAATGTTTCTGTATCTGAGCATCTGCGTGTCGGTGATCTGTTTCGCCGTCAATTACTTTACGGAAAAACACATGCTCTGGTCTCCCGTGGTGTTCGTTTCCATCATGTATATATGGATACTCGTTCTGCATACGATCATCAGCAGCAGGAGCGCGTTTGAAAAGATATTTTTTCAGCTCGTCGGGCTGATCGCATTGCTTTTGATGCTGGAGCGAATTTCCATGCAGGCATGGTTTTTGGACTACGTTCTGCCGTCCATTCTGATCGCCACTACTACCGTGCTCGCCATGATCAGCATGATCTCGAAACACAAAGCGGCGCTTATCACCACGTTTTTCGTTTTTTATATCATTTTCGAAGCGGTGTCGCTTGTGTTCCTTCTCTTCGTGAGGGACGTGTATTTTCTGCTGTATCTGATCCATGCCGTCTACAACGGTCTGATACTTTTCGGCACGCTGCTATTCGGAAACAGAATTATAAAAAACGAGATAGCAAAAAAGGCGCATTTGTGATTTAAAATTGACAAACGTGCGGCGGGCGTGTATAATAAAACAAAGAACGAAAGAAGAGGGGTGGATATATGGATCCTGTTTTGATAGTGTTGCTTGTCATAGACGGTCTTTTGCTGATCAGCTGTATAATCACGCTGATACAAAGAGTGAAACGGTCCAAAAAAGCCGATTACGTTACTGCGGAAACCGTGCAGGACGGAGGTGAGGAAAAAGCGGAAGAACAGACTTCCGCAGAGCCCGAACAGGCGGAATCGGAAAGCGTCCCGCAGCAGGAAAGCGTTGCGGAAACTCCTTCGCAGGAGGAAAATTCCGCTGAAAGGGATATAAAAGCAGAAGAAACGGCCGAGCAGTCGGAGGAAAAAGCGGAAGGGCAGACTTCCGCAGAGCCCGAACAGGCGGAATCGGAAAGCGTCCCGCAGCAGGAAAGCGTTGCGGAAATTCCTTCGCAGGAGGAACGTTCGGACGGAACGGCCGCTGCCTCCGCCGAAAAGGCTGAGCCGATTTCTCCCGCGGGAAAAAAGCCGTTCGTCGACGCCCCGAAAAAAACCGCCGATCCGTTCTATATCAAAATGCTCAACGCGGATGAGGAAACGCAGGGATATTACAACGAGATACGAAACGAATTTAAGGCGTATAAGGGCGTTACGGCGCGTATTTCCAAAGGATACGATTCTTTCCGTAAAAACAGGCAGCTCGTCGCGCGCATACTCCTTTCGGGCAAGACCATCAGATTGTATCTGCGGCTGAATGCGGGAGATTACGAAAACAATAAATTTCACCAGCAGTACGTCGGAGATAAAAAGACTTACGCCGAAATACCGATGTTGGTCAAGATCAAGAGCAAGCGCGGCCTTGCGAACGCGAAACTTCTCGTAGCCGACCTCATGAAACAGGAAGGAGCCGTGAAGAAAACGCGATTGACAAAGGTCGATTATATCGAAACGCTGAAAGCGCTGAAAGAAAACGATTGATATTTTGCCCGAAAATGTTTCATTTTCGGGCGGTTTTATAGTTAAAAGCGGCGTTTTGCCGAAAAGAGGAGAAAATGTTCAGGAGATTTTTCGCTTATTACAAACCGCATAAAAAACTGTTTCTGATAGACACGGTGTGCGCCTTTTTGGTCGCCGCATGCAATATGTTCTACCCCATGATCACGAAGAACATCATCAACGACTACGTGCCGAACAAGAATATGCAGCTGCTCATCATCTGGTGTGCGGCGCTGCTGCTCATCTATCTGTTCAAGGCCTTTCTCGCATATATAGTGCAGTATTGGGGGCACGTTCTCGGCGTGCGGATCCAGGGCGATATGCGCCGCGATATGTTCCGCCATATCCAGAAACTGCCTTATACATATTTTGACAATCATAAGACGGGCGCGATCATGTCCCGCCTCGTCAACGACCTTTTTGAAATATCCGAACTCGCTCACCACGGGCC
>UQZE01000161.1 GCA_900545325.1 uncultured Eubacteriales bacterium | reverse complement strand
GCATTCTTGCGGCGGCTTTCCCGCCGTTTTTCGCACGCGCAAGCAATCTTGTCGCTCCCGCCCCTTTACAACGCGACCGACCTGTGATATATTGAATAGGGAGGCGAAACATGGAATTCAGCGACAGACTAAAATCCTTAAGGCTGCAGGCCGATATGACGCAGGCCGAACTTGCGGAAAAACTTTCCGTTACGCGGCAGGCGGTGTCCAATTACGAACAGGGCAGAAGTTTTCCCTCGTTGGACGTGCTCGCGGAGATCGGCAGGATATTCGACGTGAGCCTGGACGAACTTCTCGCCGGCAGATCGTACAGGATGCAGTTTTTATATCCTTTGCTTTCCGCGTGTGCGATCTTCATGATTTCCGTCGCGCTCGCTTTTTCCTGCGCGTGGAATTCCGACCCGAAACTGCTCTATCCTCTCTTTCTCGTTTTGACGACGCTCATTCCCTTTCTCTGCACGCTCATGTACCTGCTGTTTTGGCTGTGTCCGCCGAAAAAGATAAACCGGATAGCGGGTTACAGGACGAAAGCTTCCATGAAAAACCAACTCGCCTGGGATTTCGCGCAGGCGTATTTTTCCCGCGTGCTGGCGAAACTTTCCCTGATTCTTTACGCCCTTTCGCTTATCTTCGTCCTGCTGACCTTTTTCGTGGATCTTTCCGTTCTTTCTATCTTGGGCTTGATACTTTTCTGCATGCAGACGTTTTCCCTGTTCGTTCCCGTATTTTTTGTCGAGAAAAAACTGAAAATTTTTATAAAGCGCGAAAGTTGACCTCCGAAACCGCAAAAAAATCATTGCCAAACGCAAAAAAATATGCTATACTAAGAAAGCTGAAAATTGAAGGCCTCATGGTCAAGCGGTTAAGACGCCGCCCTCTCACGGCGGAAACTGGGGTTCGATTCCCCATGGGGCTACCAAATTTGCACCTTTTTAACGAAAAATCGTTAAAAAGGTGCTTTTTTCTTTGTCAAAAATCCGCAAAAGTCGTGTTTTTTTAAATTTTGCGGGGTTTAAATGGGGTTTTTTCATTTTGCGTTTCGTCAGTCAATACCTCAACTTTTCCGCCTCGCGCTGCATAAACTCCGGTGAAAAATGCGTGTAAACGCTGGCCGTGATATTCCCTAAGCTATGCCCCGTCCAAAGGCTCACAACCTCGTTATCGATTCCGCACTCACGCGCCCGCGTGGTGAAAGTATGCCGGAGATCCTTAAACGTGTGCTGCGTGTTCGGGAGCAGCTCCCGCAGCGTATGGGAAACGCGATCAACGCTTGTCCGCCATTCTTCCGACATGAAGCGCGGAATATACGGCTTTAATTTCGGAAATATAGGGATCGTGCGGAACTTCTCTTTCTGATAGCTCTTTAATTTTCCGTTTTTGTAAGTAATCGTATTTTTTTTAATATCGAAAACCGCGCTATTTAACTCACAAGACCTTGCCCCGGTGTAGAGAGCCAGAATATATATAAGTTCTATTTTTCGCCCTTTAATTACTTTCAGAAGTTCTGTTTCTTCCTCTTTGGTAAATGCTTTGCCGTTTTTTCGTTCATGTTTCGGAATATAAACAGCCTTTATCGGGTTGATTTTTATTTCGCCGTTATTTACCGCATAGGTAAAGATCGCATTTAAAATAATCTTTACATCTTCGCAGGCTCGCGGATATTTTTCGTTTATCCCGTTGAGGATTTTTTGTACGTAAACCGCCTTTATTCCGGCTAAAGGCATTTTTCCAAAGTTTGGTATCACATAATTTTTATAAGTATTCAGATAACTAACGAAAGTTTCTTCTTTCACCATGCGCTTTTTTACATTATACATGTAATTATCCGCGAACGGCCCGAAGATCACCGTTTCGGGCGGTAAGCCCTCGGCCGCCAGCTCGCGCCGCTGGCGGTTCTCGCTGTGCAGCCACGCCATGCATTTTTGTTTTGCCGTTTTCAATTTCATGCTCGACCATGTTTTTTCCATGCCGCCCCGGCGGTATCGGATTTCATACAGGCCGTTTTTTCTTCGTCTTACGGTGCAGTCGCTAAAACGTATCATTTCCTTTGCCTCCTCTATCGTTTTAGTTTCTGCCGATTTTTTATTTATTCCCCGTTCTTCTTTTTCCGCTCTTTCGCTTTCCTCCTTAGCATTACTTAAGATTTGCCACTTTTTCCGAAACTCCATTACGTGCGCCGTTTCGGTTTCGCTTTCAATTACCCGCGAGCTGATAAAAACAAGCATTTCCCGCAATCGTGTTTCCAAAAAAACAGCCTCGTCTTTCGTCATAAATCTTCACCCCTTGAAAATTAGTTAAGGGTATCAATTATAACGTAAGACGAAATAAAAATGTTCAAATCGTCAAATTCTGACGATTTCCCCATTTTGAGCGTGATTATTGTAAAAGGCTTTTGCAGTTTCAAATACTGCCCGTTTTTCTGCGGCGGTCATGCTCCGAAAATAACGAAGTAAGTCCCTTTCTTCGGTTGTCATGGTCGGAGCACCCTCTATCTGGGTTCTTGCACCCGTTTCGTCCTCTCTACCTAAAATAAAATCCGAACTTACATTAAATATCTGACATAGCTTTATCAAGGTATCCGTGTTGAGGTCTAATTGTTCAAGTTCATATTTACTGATATTATTTTGTGTCGTTCCTAATTTTTCGGCTAAATTTTTTTGAGTAATTCCAAATTCATTTCTTAATTCTCTAATTTTTATTCCGTACATGTTTTTTCCTCCTTATATTTTATTTTATTCCAAAATAGAATAAAACTATTGACAAATTCTAAAATAGGATATATAATAAAGAAAAACATTCCATTTTAGAATATTTTTTAAATAAAAAGACTAAAGGTAATTCAAAAATGACGAAAGAACAGTTAAAAATTGAGCTTGATTCCGTAAAAGCGGAACTCGAAGAATATAAAAAGGCAGATGAACAACTCGCAAGATGTTTTTCGGCGGTAACTTCCGCGCGCGCGAGCGCACTCGAACAAAAAGACAGCTCGTCGTACTCTGAAGAGCCGGAAGATCTACACGCTTTTGCTTTTCAAGACGGCGCGGCGGATATTTTATCCCGCCTTTTCCTCTTTGACGATTGCGGCGAATGCATCGGATTCAACCTCGATGAGGTCG
>UQZE01000160.1 GCA_900545325.1 uncultured Eubacteriales bacterium | reverse complement strand
GTTCGTCCGCGGCGGTTTTAATTTTTATGAAATAGAATTAATTATATTTTTATCAGTATTTTTCTGATTATTTTTATAGTATTTATGTTTATCGGCAAAACGAAATTTCGCCAGTAAAAATTTTGCCGTGATTAAAAAATCGCGTCGATTTACTCGTAGTCGTTCATGTCGATCTTACTTCTGCCCTCGGGGGCGGAAGAGTAAGAATTTTTCAGCCGATGGCAGTCTTTATCTTTATATTTCGGAGGTTTCGGAGGCCGGTCGGAAGCGCGCAGATCGACGAGGATAACGTCGCTGCCGATCTTCTGGATCTGCTCGAAATCGATAAACATATCGTTACAGCAAGGTTTGAACCAGCGGAAGCCTTTGCGCCCGGGCACGACGATGCCGAATACTATCCCCTCGGGATAACTCATGACGAGGTCGCACACCCTGCCGAGGCTGCGCCCGTCCGCCACATTGATCACTTCGCGTTCTCTGAGTTCACTGTACGAAATTTCCATACCATACAATATGCGAAAGATCCGGGCGATATGCTACGGCGCGTAAAATTAGTACGGGAAAACCGCGCGGAAAATTCCGCGCGGCCGCGTTATTCTATACAGCTCTTTATCGATTTCAGCGCCGTTTTTTCCAGCCGCGAAACCTGCGCCTGCGAAATGCCGACTTCTTCGGAAATCTCCGTCTGCGTTTTCCCCTCGTAATACCTCAAACGAAGGATTTTTTTCTCCCTGTCGGACAGGCGCGACATTGCGCTCTCCAGCGCGACTTTTTCCGTCCAGTTCTCGTCAGTATTCTTTTCGTCGCCGAGCTGGTCCATGATCATCAGCGTATCCCCCGCTTTATTGAAAACGGGATCGTACAGCGACACGGGATCGGATATTGCGTCGAGCGCATAGGATACGTCGGAAACCGCCACGTTCATGCGTTCGGCTATTTTTTCCAGCGTGGCCTCTTCGTCGTCGCGTTCGATCTCTCCGCGCGTTTTCAGCACCTGATACGCCGTATCGCGTATGCTGCGGGAAACGCGCATGGAGTTGACGTCGCGCAGAAAACGCTTAATCTCCCCCACGATCATCGGCACGGCGTAAGTCGAAAACTTTACGCCCACGCTCAGATCGAAATTATCGATCGATTTGATAAGGCCGATGCAGCCCGCCTGAAAGATATCGTCGGAATTCGCCTTTTTCGCCCAGAAACGCTTGATAATGGACAGAACCAGCCTGATGTTGCCGATGATGAATTCCTCTCTCGCGTTCTCGTCGCCCGCCTTGATGCGCGTGAGCAGATGCACGCTTTCCTCTTCGCTCAGCAGCGGCAGTACGGAAGTATTCACGCCGCAGATCACTACTTTGCCTTTCATATACGCCTCCTCTATGTATCCGTGCGGAGAGCGCGTTTTTCAAGCCGCCGTATCCTTAATTATCTGCAACCTTTTCCTTTTTATACCATTTTCGCAAATTCTTTTTTCAGCCTGCCGATGATCTTTTTTTCCAGCCTCGAAATATAGCTCTGTGAAATGCCGAGCATATCCGCCACTTCTTTCTGCGTCTTTTCGTTTTCGCCGTCCAGTCCGTAACGCAGGCACATGATTTTGCGCTCGCGGTTGTTCAATTTCAGCAGAGCCTCTTTCAAAAGTTCGTTTTCCACGCCGCTTTCTATCTTTTTATAGACGACGTCGCTGTCCGTGCCCATGATGTCGGAAAGCAGCAGTTCGTTGCCCTCCCAGTCGGTGTTCAGCGGCTCGTCGAAAGAAACTTCGCTTTTCAGGCGCACGGTCTTTCTCAGATGCATGAGTATCTCGTTTTCGATACAGCGGGAAGCGTACGTGGCGAGCTTGATATTCTTGTCCGAATTGAAGGAGTTGACCGCCTTGATCAATCCGATCGTGCCGACGGAGATCAGATCGTCCAGATCGACGCCCGAATTGTCGAACCGCCGCGCGATATAGACCACGAGGCGCAGATTGTGTTCGATCAGCGCGCTCTTCACGCTTTCGTCGCCCGCGTCCATGCGCCGGACGAGCGAAGTTTCCTCTTCCTGTTCGAGCGGCGACGGCAAAGCGTCGTTCGTGCCGATATAGTAGAGAATGTTCGCATTGAGATCGAACTCGCCGAGCAGAGCTTTCAGCTTTTCCATTATCCTTTTCAACATAGTAAACCTCCGATAAACTCGCTGTGCAATATGAGATCGTAGCCGCCTTCCGCAAACGCCCGACGCGTTACGCCCAGCAGTACATTATCAAATATATTCACCTTGTCCTTATTATATATCTTTAATTTATCGATTTTGAAAACGAGCATTTTATCCGCGCCGACCGCGGTGGAAACCTTTATGTATTTTCCCGGTATCTTATTCTTGAAACCGTCCGTCAGCGCGAAAGCGACGCTTTTGGAACACACCACTACGGGGAGGTTGCTTTCCGTATCGTAGAGGTTGTTGCCAGTATCGAGAAATCCCTTCGTTTTCACTTTTTGGCCGTTGAGTTCTATCTCGCAGTCGCTGATGCAGGCACAGATGTTTTTGCGCCTGTAAAACAGCGTAACGCCCTTATGCGCGAGTTTGATCAGCAAATACGCCGCGAGAACGATTAATCCGACAGAATATTCCCTGTCGAGAGGCAGATGAAAGAGATTGAATATCCCCGTAACGGAGCCGCCCAGCAAAAAGGTGTACAAATTGAAGGCGACGAGCGATAACAAATAGCTTTTTTTCGTTCTGAATTTTCCCGCGGCGAACACGAGAGCCATGGAAAAAATAAGTTTTATCGGGATAGCGAAATATTGCGGGAGCGAGAGCAGCGGCATCGCCGCGGCGAAGGCCGCCCCTAAAAAAGAGCAAAATAAAAGCCGCCAAAATCCGCTTTCTCCCCTTACGAGCAGAAAAGTGTATTTCAGCAGCAGATAGTCGATAATGATGTTGTCGAGCAAAACGTATTCGATATAAACTGCCAAAATCCTCACCTTGCCGCCGACCTTTCTTTCGGCGGGCAAGTCGATTTTAGCATTTTACAAACGCGCTTTTAAAAGTTATTTTATCGCTTTTTGTCAGAATTTGTTTTTTACTTCATAAAGGAAAGGATGATTTCGTTCTGCACGTACATAAATTCTTCCTTTATTTTTACGGCATATTCCGAAACGTCCAAAACGCTCTTCCAGATCG
>UQZE01000159.1 GCA_900545325.1 uncultured Eubacteriales bacterium | reverse complement strand
ACGCTGCCTTCCGCGTCTTTGAGTTGTTTTGCCGTACCGTCCGTCAAAGAGTAGGCGTAAAAGGAGGAATCCTGCTGGTAGATCAGCTGCCCGCCGATGCGCGCGATCTGCGAGGCGTTGCTCAGTGCGATCTCCTTGAAAAGCCCCTGATAATAGATTACAAGCGTTTTATCGTCCTCGGCGCCCTCGATGACCGCCGTAACGTCCTCGTCGTAATATACGTCCCGTGGGGCGCTGAGGTCGCGGTATTCGAGATAGGAAGAAGGCAGTTCGATCTCGGTGGCGAGGCCGTCCTCCGCATAGGACGCGGAGGCGGTATTGAGCGCGAACAGCCCCGCGAGGGCGAATGCGCAGATAAAAAACGCCAGCGTTTTGAGTTTGTTTTTTAAAAGCATGTTCTTCACCGTAAATGTCCCGCGCTGCCGCGCGGCGAAACAATAATATATATTTTATCACATCTTGCGAAAATTGTCGATATTTTTGACGAGTTTTTTTCTGCCTTGCCGCGCCGCGGGGCAGGGGCTGCCTGTGGCTTTTTAGAAAAAATAAAAAAATTTATGAAAAAATTATATAACATGACTAAATCTGTCATGTTTATTTTGTTAATATATATGCGAACAAATGTTCGTAATCTGTCTATTATAACGGGGAATCCGGAAAAGTCAAGGGGATTAAGACAGCTGCGGAATATTTTGAACAAAAATTAAAAGCCTTTGACATAAAATATTGACTACGGCAAAATCTACCATATATAATTGACGTGTAAAGCCCCGAAAACGGCAGGCTACGAATGATAAAGGCGGTAAAATAATGAATTGTTACGGTAAAGTGATTTTGTACATTTATCCTGCGCTGGAGGAGGTGTCGGCTCAGATAGACGAACTCGTGATGCGGCGGGCGCTCGCGTCCTTTTCCGACACGTCGGACTGCGCGGCGCAGGCCGAACGCATCATCGGTTACATACACCAGAAAGATCTGCTCATGGAACTGAAACTCGGCGTGGACGCCGTTTTGGAAAAGTTTTCCGAAGAGGACGTAAAGTATTTTGAATACAAATATTTCAAGAGAAAGCCGAAGAGCTTTTTCGAGGGGTTCGACGCGGCGGGGCGGGGATATTTCAGAAAGCAGATAAAACTCTACGAAGAGTTCTGCGAACGGCTGGAAAAGCGGGGCTTTACGGAAAGCAGGTTCGAAAGGGATTATCTGCCCATGGATTTCATGCGCGATCTCGTGCGGAGGGTGGAGCGCAGCGAAAGAAAGGCTGCG
Source organism: uncultured Eubacteriales bacterium (assembly GCA_900545325.1). GTDB lineage: Bacteria > Bacillota > Clostridia > Christensenellales > Borkfalkiaceae > UMGS775. Next base: position 2,067 of record UQZE01000159.1, on the reverse strand, counting down.
GAACTTGCCGTCAGGCGAAGAAAAACCGCCGTCGGCGCAAAGGCCGGGGCGGGCGCGGAATAGTTCAGCGGAATTCGTTGTCGCTTAAAGTTTCGTCGTAATCGTCGCCGTATTTATGCCGCGCGGGGCGCACGGAAAACGCGATGATGACCGCGACCGCCAGAACGATCGCGACGATCACCGCGATCTTCAGCCCTGCGGAGGCGCCGTTTCCCGCGGGCTTTTCGTCCTCGGGCGGTTCAGGTTCGGCGGGTTTCGGCAAGGGGTTGGGGTGCGGCGTGAATTCAAAGGGAACGAGGCTTTCTTCTTTCACGTAGCCGAGCTCGCCGTTGTAGTCGACGAAATACACGTAATTGCCGTCGCCGTCGTAGGCGTAGCCGTAATATTTGAGCGTTCTGTTTTCAAAGATGTGGCGGATCAGATCCTTTGCCCCGCTGTCGGCGTAAAAGCCGCAGGCAACGGCGGTGCGGAGCGTCATTTCGCAGTAGGGCGTTTCGGGATATTCGTCGGCGTAATAAAGGTCGTCCGTATGGACGAAACCGTCGATGGCGGGCGTGGAATAGTCCCCGGAGAACAGCTCCGCGCGCGACACCGCCGGCCCCTTTTCCGCGATCTTCACGTAATAGGTGTACGGAAGGTAAAAGAGGAGGGAAGTGCAGTTCGCGTCCTTGTAAAACCCCACGTCGTTTTCGATCACGCGGCCGTATGCGGCGTAGGCTTTCGCCTCGCCCGTCGGTACGGCGAATATGAAAATGAACGCGCAGGCGAGCGCCGCGCACACTAAGCGTTTCATAAACATTATTGTAAGGGAATACGCCGCGCAAAATAAAGAGAAATCGCGCGGAAAAGAGGTGATTTTGGCGAAAACGGAAAGAGAGATCGCGGCGCGCGTTTTAGAGATTGAAAGAGAGCAGCGGCGTCGGGCGGAGGCCGACGGCCTCGCAAAATACAACGCGGGAAAAAAGAAACACAAAAAGCAGCTCGCCTTTCACAGGTGCGCAAAACGCAACCGCTGGGTGTTCGGGGGCAACCGCACGGGCAAGACAGAATGCGGCGCGGCCGAATGCGTGTATCTCGCGCGCGGCGTGCACCCCTACCGCAAAAACAAAAAGGACGTGTTCGGCTGGGTGGTGTCGCTCTCCGCGCAGGTGCAGCGCGACGTGGCGCAGAAAAAGATACTCAAATACGTGCGTCCCGACTGGATTGCGGACGTCGTTATGCTTTCCGGCAGGAAAGAGGCTCCGGAATACGGCGTGATAGACCAGCTCAAGATCAAAAACGTGTTCGGCGGGATTTCGGTTATCGGTTTCAAATCGTGCGACCAGGGGCGGGAAAAGTTTCAGGGCTGTTCGCTCGACTTCGTGTGGTTCGACGAGGAACCGCCGCGGGATATATACGAGGAATGCCGCATGCGCGTGCTCGACAGACGGGGGGACATCTTCGGCACGATGACGCCGCTCAAAGGCCTGACGTTCGTGTACGGCGAGATATTTCTCAACGAGCGCAATTCGCCGGAGGTTTGGTGCGAGTTCATGTCCTGGAAAGACAATCCCTTTCTCGACAAGCGGGAAACAAAGCTCCTCGAAAGCAGCCTGTCGGAGGAACAGCTCGAAAGCCGCAGGGACGGCAGGTTCCGCAGCGGCACGGGGCTGGTGTATCCCGAATTCGACGAAACGGTCAACGTAACCGATCCCTTCGAGGTGCCGCGCGAATGGTACGATACCGTTTCGATCGATCCCGGGCTGAACAACCCGCTCGCCGCGCTGTGGTTCGCGGCGGACTTCGACGGCAACGTGTACGCTGTGGCGGAGCATTACGAGGCGGGACGGGACGTGGCGTATCACGCGGAGAAGATACGCGAAATCAGTTCGCGGCTCGGCTGGGAAACGGACGGGCGCGGTCGGGTGCGCGCGCTCATCGATCCCGCGGCGAACCAGAAAACGCTCGCCGCGGCCAAAAGCGTGAGCGAGCTTTTTTACGAACACGGCATCGCGGTGAACGCTTCGGTGAACAAGGATATTTTCAGCGGCATACAGCGGGTGAAAGGGTATCTGCGGGCGAGATCGG
>UQZE01000158.1 GCA_900545325.1 uncultured Eubacteriales bacterium | reverse complement strand
CCCTACACGACGCTCTTCCGATCTACCTCAACGGCAAGATCGCGGCGTTTTCGTCGGCAGCGGATTTTCCCGCTTATAAACTTGCGGATAAAATCGAACTCAAGGGACTGAAAGGCAAAAACGAACTGAAAATCGTCGTGTGGCATTTCGGCGTGGATTCGCAGACGTATATCGCGGACGGAGCGAAAGTCGCCTTTGAAGTGAAACGCGGCGGAAAAACGCTTTGCGCGAGCGGGGAAAACACCGTTTCGCGGCCGAACGTCAACTATAAAAACAATTATAAAAAAGTCATCACCGCACAGCTCGGTTTGAGCTTTTTATACGACGCGACCGTAGTCAACGGCCTTCTTTACGAAAAGAGCCGCGTGCTCGCAGAGCAGCCGGAGGCGCATCTTAGACCTACGGCGCCCCTCAGGCTGCGCGGCCGCCGCAAGGTGAAGATCGAGCGGACCGAGAACGGGTTTCTCGTCGACATGAAGCGGGAAACGGTAGGTTTTTTAGAACTTTCGCTCAAAAGCCCCGATAAGCAGAAAATCCTCGTCGCTTACGGCGAACACCTGACGGACGGCAGGGTGCCCCGCTTTATCGACAAGCGGGATTTCAGCGCGGAATACGTCGCCGCGGCGGGCAAAAACGAATACATCAACACCTTCCGCCGCATTGCGGGCAGGTATCTCGAAATATTCTGTTCGCCCGGAACCGAGCTTTTATACGCGGGGATCCGCCCTGTGGACTATCCCGTACAGAGGATCGGGAGAAAGTTCGAAGATAAAACGATGCGGAAAATTTACGACGTTTCCGTGTACACGCTCAGACAATGCATGCACGAGCATTACGAGGACTGCCCGTGGCGCGAACAGGCGCTTTACACCATGGACAGCCGCAATCAGATGCTCTGCGGATATTACGCTTTCCGCGGCGCCCGTTATCAGCGCGCCAATCTCGTGTACATATCCAAGGGGCTCCGCGCGGACGGGCTGCTCAGCCTGTGTTTCCCCGGCGGGCTCGATTACCCCATACCATTTTTCTCGCTCGTGTATCCCGTACAGGTGAGCGAATATATCGCGCATACGGGGGATAAGTCGATCTTAAAGGAGGTCGGCGGCGTGCTGGAACGCATCGTTGCAGTTTTCGATTCCCGCGTGGAGGAAAACGGGCTGATCGCGAATTTTCCCGCGCCGTACTGGAATTTTTACGAGTGGAGCGAGGGGAGTTCTCATTCGGACGAGATCGGCCGCACGGAAAAAGACGGATACGTAAGGCGATATGATCTTATACTCAACTGTATGTATGTGCACGCACGCAAAATATACGCCCGACTGACGGGCGGAACGTTTGACGAAAAGCCCGCGCTCGACGCGATCCATAAGGCTTTCTTCGACGGGGAAACGGGCATGTACAGGCTGAGCACGGAGGGAAAACTGTTCAGCCGTCTGGGCAACGCGTTCGCCGTGCTTGTCGGCCTCGGCGGCGCGGCTCTGGCAGAAAAGACGGCAAAGGGCGGGGGAATGACCGACATAACGCTGTCCATGCTCACCTTTTTGTACGACGCGCTTTTGAAGAGCGGGCAAGAATATAAAACGTTCGTTACGGAGGATATAAAAAAGAGATATTCCGCCATGCTGAAAAAGGGCGCGACCACTTTCTGGGAAACGGAAAAGGGCGCGGAAGATTTCGGCGGCGCGGGCAGTTTGTGCCACGGCTGGTCGGCTCTGCCCGTCTATTATCTCTCGGTGTTATCATGAAAAGAAGCGATCTGGCAAGGGAAAATTTTCTCAAAGGTTATAATTGCGCGCAAGCCGTGGCGCTGGCCTTTTCCGACGTGGCGGGCATGAGCGAAGAACAGCTGCTGAAAACGCTTTCGCCGTTCGGCGGGGGTTTCGGCCGCCTGCGCGAGGTATGCGGCGCGTTCAGCGCCGTAACTTTCGTTTACGGCTGCGTGCGCGGTTACTGCGATCCCAAGGATATGCAGGCGAAAAAAGCCGTTTACGCCGATATACAGGCGCTTGCGGAGGAATGCCGCAAAGCGAACGGCAGCATCGTCTGCCGCGAGCTTTTGGGATTGAGCGGCAAGGATTCCCCCGCGCCCGCTGCGCGTACGGAAGAATACTATAAAAAGCGTCCCTGTGCGGAGATCTGCGCCGTTTCGGCGCAAATCCTGGCCGAAAAACTCGGTTTGACGGAACGGATAAATTGACAAAACGGGGCAAACGCGGTATACTGAAGATATATATACAGGAGAACTCAAATGAAAATTCCCGAAATTTTTGCGGAAAACGTCTTTAACGACGAGGTCATGCGCGCAAAACTGCCCAAGGAAACCTACAAGGCGATGCGCCACACCATAGACGAGGGCACGCCGCTCGAACCGCACGTGGCCATGGTCGTGGCCAACGCCATGAAAGACTGGGCGATCGAGAAGGGCGCCACCCACTACACGCACTGGTTCCAGCCCATGACGGGCGTTACCGCCGAAAAACACGATTCTTTCCTCGCTGTCAAGAGCGAAGGCAGCGTCATCATGGAATTTTCGGGCAGGGAGCTCATCAAGGGCGAGCCCGACGCCTCGAGTTTTCCCTCGGGGGGACTGCGCGCCACCTTTGAAGCGCGCGGTTATACCGCATGGGATCCCACTTCCTATGCGTTCATCAAGGAAAACACGCTCTGCATTCCCACGGCGTTCTGCTCGTACAGCGGACACGCGCTCGATAAAAAAACGCCCCTTCTGCGCTCTATGGACGCGCTCAACAAGCAGGCTCTGCGCATATTGAAATTATTCGGCAATACTTCGGTAAAAAGGGTGATACCCACCGTCGGGCCGGAACAGGAATATTTTCTTATCGACAGGGAAGTATATCTCAAGAGAAAGGATTTGAAACTCACGGGCAGAACGCTCTTCGGCGCGAAGCCTCCCAAGGGGCAGGAGCTCGACGATCATTATTTCGGAACGCTCAAACCTCGCGTCGCGGCCTATATGAAAGAACTCGACGAGGAGCTTTGGAAACTGGGCATATACGCCAAGACGGAGCATAACGAAGTCGCGCCCGCCCAGCACGAGCTGGCGCCCGTATTCGCCTCGACAAACGTCGCCACCGACCACAATCAGCTGACGATGGAGTTCATGAAAAAACTCGCGCGCAAGCACGGCCTCGCCTGCCTGCTGCACGAAAAGCCTTTCGCGGGGGTGAACGGCAGCGGCAAACACAACAACTGGTCGCTCGCCACCGACACGGGGGTGAACCTTTTCGAACCGGGCAACTCGCCCTACGAAAACGCGCAGTTTATGCTGTTTTTCGCGGCCGTCGTCAAGGCTGTGGACGAATATCAGGATCTGCTCCGCGTGTCCGTTTCGAGCGCGGGCAACGACTGCCGCCTCGGCGGCAACGAGGCGCCTCCCGCCATCATTTCCGTTTTCACGGGCGAAGAGCTGGGCGAGATCATCGAGGCAATAGACAAGGGCGTGAACCCCGCGGCCAAGGCAAAGCGCGTTTTGAAACTCGGCGTGGATTCCCTGCCCGATTTTCCCATGGACACCACGGACAGGAATAGAACCTCGCCTTTCGCGTTCACGGGCAATAAATTCGAATTCCGCATGAGATCGGAAGAGCGTCGTGTAGG
>UQZE01000157.1 GCA_900545325.1 uncultured Eubacteriales bacterium | reverse complement strand
GTAACGGAATAATGGAATATAAGAGATTTTCGGATAAAATATTTTTGCGCGCGGACAGGGGCGAAGAACTCGTTTCGGCGATCGTTTCCGTTTGCGAAAAAGAAAACGTCCGCCTGGCGTCGGTCAGCGGGATCGGCGCGGCGGGGCTGATCAGGGCGGGATATTTCGACGTCGCGGAAAAGCGCTATCATGTGAGCGAATACCGCGGCGATCTGGAAATTCTTTCGCTTCTCGGCAACATAACCGAAAAGGACGGCGAGGTCTACGCGCATTTGCACGTCTGTTTCGCAAAGGAGGACGGCGCGGCCTGCGGGGGACATCTCAGCGAGGCCGTCGTCAGCGGCACGGGAGAAATCGTGCTTTCCCTTGCGGACGGCCGCACGGGAAGAAGGTTCGACGAAAAGGTCGGGCTGAACGTGTTTTCCTTTTGATAACCTCGTCCCCCGCGCATTAATGCGCGGGGGATATTTTATTTCGGGCGGTTTGTCGGGCGAGGGGCGGCGTCCGCAGATGAAAAATTTTCCGAAAATGTTTTGCAATTTCTTGACAAACCGAGAAAAAGGGCTATAATAATATTTAGCACTTGGATAAAAAGAGTGCTGGCAGTTCTTAAAAATAATTGCTTAGGAGAAGAGAAATGAAACAATTCAAAACGGAATCGAAGAGAATACTCGATCTGATGATCAATTCAATCTACACGAATAAAGAAATTTTCCTGCGCGAACTCATATCCAACGCAAGCGACGCCATCGACAAGCTGCGCTTTCTCTCGCTGACGGACGGAAACGTCAAAACGGATTTTGAAATCCGCGTTACGGCCGATAAAGAGAAAAAGCAGCTCGCGGTGGAGGATAACGGCATAGGCATGAGCGAAGCCGATATGGAAAAGAACCTTGGCGTGATTGCGGAGAGCGGAACGCTGGCGTTCAAAAAGGAAAACGCGGACGAAAAGGAACTTATCGGGCAGTTCGGCGTGGGGTTTTATTCGGCGTTCATGGTTGCGAAGACCATCGAAGTATATTCCAAAAAGTACGGCGGAGAAAAGGCCTTCAAGTGGACGTCGTCGGGGGCGGACGGCTATACCGTGGAGCCCTGCGATAAAGAGGACGTCGGCACAAAGATCGTTCTCACGCTGAAAGAAGACGACGAAAATTACAAATATTCCTCGCTGCTCGAAGAATATAAGCTTTCCGATCTGGTAAAGCGCTATTCCGATTATATCCGCTATCCCATCAAAATGGAGCGCACGCACAGCCGCAAAAAGGAAGGTTCGGACGAATACGAAGATTACAAGGAAGTAGAAACGCTCAACTCCATGGTGCCGCTCTGGAAAAAGAATAAGAGCGAAGTGACGGAAGAGCAGCTTGCGGAGTTTTACAAGGATAATTTCCACGACTACGAAAAACCGCTGAAAAGCATTTACGCCAAGATAGAGGGCGGCGTTACTTACGACACTATTCTGTTCGTGCCCTCGCACGCGCCCTACGATTACTATTCCAAGGACTACAAAAAGGGCGTGAAACTCTATTCCAACGGCGTGCTCATCACCGAAAAATGCGAGGATTTGCTGCCCGACTATTACGGTTTTGTCAAGGGCGTAGTCGATTCGGGCGATCTCAGCCTCAATATCTCGCGCGAAATGCTGCAGCAGGACAGGCAGGTCCGCGCCATCGCCAACAGTTTGGAAAAGAAGATCACTTCCGAACTCAAAAAGACGCTCGAAGAAGACCGCGAAACGTACGACAAGATATTTACGGAATTCGGTTTGAGCATGAAATTCGGCGTATACAATAATTTCGGACTGAAAAAGGACGTTCTCAAGGATCTTTTGATGTTTTATTCCTCCGACGAAAAGAAACTCGTTACGCTGGGCGAATACGTCAAGAGGATGAAAGAGGGACAGAGCGACATTTACTATGCGGCGGGCGAAACGTACGATAAGATAGATAAGCTCCCGCAGGTGGAAAAAGCCAAGGAAAAATACGAGATCCTCTATCTGAAAGACGCGGTGGACGAATTCGTCCTGCGTATTCTCGACAGTTACGAGGAAAAGAAATTCAAGTCCGTTACGGCGGCTGATTTCTCGACCGTTACGGAAGAAGAGCAGAAGGCGCTCGAAGAAAAGAGCAAGGACTATAAGGACGTGCTCGAATTTTTCAAGGAAGAGCTGAAAGGCAAAGTTAAGGACGTAAAACTTTCGGGAAAAATGAAGACGTATCCCGCCTGCCTTACGAGCGGCGGCGAACTATCCATCGAAATGGAAAAGGTGCTCAATTCCATGCCCAACGCGAACAATTCGGTCAATGCGGACAAGGTTCTCGAACTGAACGCCGATCACCCTGTGGTGGAAAAACTGAAAGCGCTTTACGAAGGCGATAAAGAAAAACTGAAAAAATACGTTTCCGTGCTGTACGATCAGGCGAGACTGCTCGAAGGTCTTTCCGTAGAGGACGTAACGCAGTTCGTAACGACGATGGCGGATCTTATGTAAAAGAAAAACCGCCGCTGAATTTCAGCGGCGGTTTCTTTATTTTTCCGATTTTCCGTCAGATACGAACGCGAGCACGATGAACGTCGCGTAGACTGCGATTTTTGCAATCGTAACGACGAGGGCGAAATATTGGTTAAACGCATACAGTCCCGAATTGTAATAATCGCGCGCGAGGGAAAACGCGCCGGAGAAAACCGCCTGCAGCGCGGCGGCAACCGTAAAGATCAGCGTAACGAAAAACGCCGTTTTCGCGGTGCGTTTCAGTTCTTCGTCCTCGCTTTTAAATACGACGAAACCGCCTATGACGGCAAATGCGATAAAATTCAAATATCCGCTCAGCCATATGAGCGCTTTTTTCATACCGCAAGTCCAGCCGCTGTTCATAAAACACCTCCGAAGAATTATTTTTGCGTCTGAAAGTGCCTTGAAACGATTTTCATCAGGGGTATATTTCATATATATTCTCATTCCGATCCCCGTGTGATTTAAAAGTTAAATATCAATTATTACACAAATTATTGACTTTATATTATATCCGTGATATACTGTTATCGACCACATGTTGGGGGACGGATATGAAAATACTTTCATTCGATATCGAAAGCTGTACCGGAAATCCGCTGGACGGCAGTCTTTGCAGTTTCGGTTATTGTATGGCTGAAGATTTCGAAATCGTTACAAAAGAAGATATACTCGTAAACCCGAAACCGAAGAAGTTCAGGTTGGGTAAATACGGGGAAGAAGCAAAAATAAAGCTCGCATACAGTGAAGAGGAATTTCGCCGCGCGCCTGTTTTTTCCGATGTTTATGAGCGGATTGCCGATTTGTTCAAGGACGTTTTCTGTGTCGGTTTCGCCGTCGGGAACGACGTGCGGTATTTAAATAATGCCTGTCAGTGTTACCGTCTGCCCATTATCGAATACCGCTATCTGGACGTGCAGATGCTTGCGGGATTCATTGACGAAGAAAACAAGGGGCTGGGTTTAAGCCGCCTGGGCGAAAAATACGGGATAGAGTTTCTGGAACACAAATCGGACGACGATGCGTTCGCCACGCTCATGCTTTTGAAAAAACTTTGCGAAGTCAGCGGAAAGAGCGTGAGCGAGCTGGTGGAGTACTATGAACTCGTGCTCGGCGTCAACGATAGGGACGGCGTGAAAAA
>UQZE01000156.1 GCA_900545325.1 uncultured Eubacteriales bacterium | reverse complement strand
TTCCGATCTTCGCGCCAGTCCTTGCGGATATACGCTACGGATATCTCGCCGTAGGTCTGCGTCAGCGGGATACCGTACACGCCGCCGGAAAACTTATTGTTTTCCAGATATTCTTCGGAAAAGTTCTTTGAAAGTCCTTCGTAGCCCGAACCTTCCTCAAAGTATTCGGAAAGATCGAAGTAATAGTTTTTCTTCGCGAAGTCGTTGAGGTAGATCCAGTTGGCGTCGAATACCATGTCGTACTGGCCGGAGTCCGCCGCCATCGCGAGGTTCAGATTCTGCTTGTAGTCGGCCTGCGTGTCGAACTTGAAACTCACGGTAAAGCCCAGTTCGGGGCCGTAAGTTTTGTTGAAATAGTCGAGAACTTCCTGGAATCCCTCGGGCGTGGAGCCGTCGTCGTTCCAGATGTAGATGCTGAGCACGTCGGATTTGCCGCCCTTGCCGCCCTTATCGCAGGCGAACAGACCGAGGGAAAGCACCGCGGCGAGGCATAGCGCTATCGTTTTCAAAAACTTTTTCATCTTTTACTCCTTGTTTATTATTCTTTCACGCCGCCCACTTTCAGTCCGGCGACGAAATATTTCTGCAAAAAGGGATAGAGCAGTACGATCGGCCCGATGGTTACGATGGCCGTCGCGAGACGCAGGGTGTTGGCCGGCACCGAGGTGATTCCGGGCGGCAGTCCCGACTGCCCCAGATTCGAGGCGGCGGAAATGCTGTTGACCATGCGCACGATGAGATACTGCAGCGTATACAGCTTAGGATTGTCGATATAGAGCATGCTCGCCATCCACTCGTTCCAGTAGGCGAGCGCGCTGAACAGGCCTATGGTAGCCAGCGCGGGCAGGGAAAGCGGCAGTATGATGCGGAAAGCGGTAACGATCTCGCTCGCGCCGTCGATGCACGCCGATTCGCGCAGCGCCGCGGGGATCTCGTTGAAAAAGTTCCTTAAAAGGAACATGTTCCATACGTTGAACATTCCCGGCACGATGTACACCAGCAGCGTATTGCTGAGGTGCAGATAGTTTTTGATGAGGATGTAGTACGGAATCAGTCCCCCGCTGAACAGCATCGTGAAGTAGAAAAAGAAGTTCACGACGTTGCGGTATTTTAGCTTTTTGCCGCTGAGCGCGTAGGCCGCCATCGCCGTTACCAGCAGGCTGAGCACGGTGCCCACCGCGGTAACGAATATCGTTACGCCGTAAGCGTACAGGATTTCGTTGGAGCGGAAGAGCGTGCGGTACGCGTCGAGCGAAAACTTGGACGGGATCAGCTTATACCCCTCGCGCACGAGCGTGGTTTCGTCCGCAAACGAGGATATCAGCACCTGATAGAAAGGATACAGGCAGAGCAGGGCAAACGCCGCCGCGAATATATAAAACACCGCGATAAGCACCCTGTCGCCACGTTTTTCCCTCAGCTTTCCGCGTTTTTTGGCCACGCGCCCCTCGATCGGGCGTTCCGCAAACGAATGTATGTTTTCTTTCATTTGAGACCTCCCGTATCAGAATATAGCGGACTCGGGCGCATAGCGCCGCGCGAGCCAGTTGGCGAAGAGCACCAGCACGAAGCCCATGATCGACTGATACAACCCGATGGCCGCCGTCCTGCCGTAGTTGGTGAACGAACGGAGCGCGCGGAACACGTAGGTGTCTATAACGTCCGTCGTGGGATACAGCAGGGAGTTGTCGCCGATAAAGGGATAGATCATGCCGAAATCGCCCTTGAATATGTTGCCTATGCTCATGATGAACATCAGAATGATGATGTCCTTGATGAGCGGCAGCGTGATTTTGAAAATACAGCGGAGCTTGCTCGCCCCGTCGATCCTGGCGGCCTCGTAAATGCTCTGGTCTATGCCGAGAATGGCAGCCATGTAGACGATCGCGCCCCACCCCGCGCCCTTCCACAAACGGATGATGACGAAGGCCGCGGGCCATACGTCGGGCGAGGAATAAAAGGGAATGGGCGTGCCGCCGAGCGAAGTGATGGCGTTGTTGATCACGCCGTCGGAACTGAAAAACGCCACCGAAAAGAGCGCCACCGTCGCCCAGGAAACGAAGTTGGGCAACGTCATCAGCGTCTGCGTGGTCTTGACGAACCACCCTTTGTTGAGTTCGCTCATCACGACGGCGATTACCAGCGAACCGACCGTTCCCGTTACGATGAACAAGGTATTCAGATAAAGCGTGTTGAGCGTTACCTGGATCCAGGAGGAACTGGAAAAGAAAAAGCGGAAGTTTTCCAGCCCCGTCCACGGGCTTGCGAACATGCCCGCGATGGGATCGAAGTCCTCAAACGCGATGATCACGCCGACCATCGGAAAATAAGCGAATATGATAATGAAAAGCAAAGCGGGCAAAAGCAGCAGGTAACTGCCGCGGTTTTTCACGATGTCGGTGCGTTTCAGCCATACCGTAAAACTCTGTTTGCTTTTTTGCGTCATTTCAACGTCTCCATGATTTCGGAAATGCCTATCTCTGCGCCGCAGACGAACTTATCGGCCGCGCCGTAATAGATCTTAAGCATTCCGCCTCTCTCTATCCCCCCGCAGGCAAACACCACGTTGCAGAAAAAACCTTCCTTCTCGCAGGGGAGTTCGGGTTTCAGAAATGGTTGCTCCGTTCTGCCGAGCACCTTCCACGGTTCGTCTTTTTTCAGCAATATCGCGCCGAGACAGTAAGTGTTGCTCTCGTTTGCGCCGTGATAGACGACCAGCCAGCCGCGGTCGGTAAGCACGGGTATACCGGAAGAACCTATGCGCCTGCAATCCCAGCTGCCGGGGCGGACGCCCAGCACGTGGCGGTGATTGCCCCAGTCCCTCAGATTCTCCGACTCCGCGATCCAGATGTCGGGCGGACCGAATTCCGAAGTGGACGGGCGGTGCAGCATGTAATATTTGCCGCCGATCTTTTCGGGAAAAAGCGCCGCGTCCTTGTTGTCGGGATGAAGCACCGCGCCGACCTTTTCATAGGTCTTAAAGTCCTTGGTGCGCTTCATCATGCCGCATATCCCGACCTCCGAAACCGCCGAATAAACAATATAATAATAACCGTCTATATAGGTTATGCGGGGATCCTCTATGCCGTAGGCTTCCAGTTCGTCCTCGGGCAGGAGCACGCGGCTGCCGTCCACCTCGAAACGGACACCGTCCTCCGACAGCGCGACCGCGAAATAGGACATAGACGTGAGATAGCTCTTTTCTCTGCCGACCGCCAGCCTGCTGTCCGAACAGTCGAACTCCGACTTGTCGAGTTCGAGCACGTCTATTCTGCCGTCCTTTAAAACGGGCACGCGCAGAACGTTTCCCTCCGCGCGCGGCCGCACGGCTACGCGCACGAGGAGCAGCGTTTTGCCGCCGAACTCCGCCACGCCGGGGTTGAACGCCCCGATCACTTCGAAACGCTTGTCGAAAGGCTCTACGTTTTCGGGATAAATCAAAGGTAATTCAGAATATCGCCTGACCATCAAAGCACCGCCTCTAAATAGATTGCCGTAAAAGGGTTTGCGGATTAAAAATCCGCAAAAAAGGACGTCCTTTTTTCCCTCACGGGCTTTTCCCCCTGCGGGAGAAAACCTCGTTTTATGAAAATAAATCACAAATTACGTTTATAGTATAACATTGTAAAAATTCATTGTCAATACTTTTTACTTAATTTTTTATAAAATTTAGCTAATTAAAATTTTCAATAGCTAATAAAATTAATTAAAAAAT
>UQZE01000155.1 GCA_900545325.1 uncultured Eubacteriales bacterium | reverse complement strand
GAGGCGATACGGCAGGTATCCTTGGAGACCGGGCGGCATAACTGCTGTTTCATTCACGTTACGCTTGTGCCTTATATCGCGGGATCGTGCGAATTCAAGACGAAACCCACCCAGCATTCCGTCAGGGAATTGCAGGGCATGGGCATCGCGCCCGACGTAATCGTCGCGCGCACGGACGCGCCTCTGCCCGCCGACGTCAGGGAAAAGATCGCGATGTTCTGCAACGTGAAAACGGATAACGTGATAGAAAATCTCACTCTCCCCACGCTGTACGAAGCGCCCGTCATGCTGGAAAAGCAGAAGTTTTCCGCACGGGTGTGCGAAGCGCTGAGCCTGAAAGCGAAACGCGCGGATCTTTCCGACTGGAAAGCCATGCTCGCCCGCGTAAAGGCGAGGAAAGGGCGCGTGAGGATCGCGCTATGCGGAAAATACGTCCGCCTGCACGACGCCTATTTATCCGTAGCGGAGGCTCTCACGCACGCGGGATACGAAAACGGCGTATACGTGGATATCGATTGGGTGGACAGCGAAACGGTTACGGAGGAAAACGCCGCGGAAATTTTCGGCGGTGCGGACGGTATTCTCGTGCCCGGCGGTTTCGGCAATCGCGGCATAGAGGGCAAACTGCAGGCGGCGCGCTACGCCCGCGAAAACGGCGTGCCGTACCTCGGCATCTGCCTCGGCATGCAGACTGCAGTCATCGAGTACGCGCGCGACGTTTTGGGGTACGCCGACGCGAATTCTTCCGAATTCGATCCGCAAAGCGGGCATGCGGTCATCGACCTCATGCCCGACCAGCTGGGCGTGAAGATGGGCGGCACCATGCGGCTGGGAGCCTATCCCTGCATTATAAAAGATGGAACGCGCCTTGCTGAAATTTATAAAAGCGGGCTCGTATCCGAGCGCCACCGCCACAGATTCGAGTTCAACAACGATTTCAGACAGGCGCTTTCGGATGGCGGGCTGACAATATGCGGCGTTTCGCCCGACGGAAGGCTGGTTGAGGCGGTGGAGATAACCCCGCACCCCTTTTTCATAGGCGTGCAGTTTCACCCGGAATTCAAATCCCGTCCCAACGCGGCGCATCCGCTCTTTTCCGCCTTCGTAAGCGCGGCAGTAAAAAAATTAGGATTATGAGCGAAAATCGATTGCCTCGATCGGTCCTTACGCGAAACTTTTTTGTACGGAGCCGACTTTATTCCGCGCGAAACGTTGACTAATCCTTACGAAAGGATTATACTTGTTTTTAAATAAAAAAAGAGGTGGAAGATGTTATTTAAAGACAACGAAAAGATCCTTTTCACGGGCGATTCGGTAACGGACGCGGGCAGGGCGCGCCCCGTCGGCATGAATGCGGGGCTGGGCAACGCGTATGTCGCCGTTGTGAACAACATGCTGAACGCGTTTTATCCCGAACTGCGCCTGCCCGTCTATAATACGGGCGTTTCGGGCAACACTTCGCGCGACCTCGCGGCGCGTTTCGACAGCGACGTGCTGGCGCTCGAACCCGATACCGCAGTCATCTGCATCGGATTCAACGACGTGTGGCGGCAGTACGATTATCCCGCGTACAAGGAAACGCACGTTTATATCGACGAGTACGAAAGAAACCTGGAAGAAATGGTCGGCAAAGCGTTGAAAGCGGGCATCAGAGTAATCCTGATGACGCCTTACTACATAGAACCGAACAGAGAGGACTGGATGAGAAAGAGCATGGACGAGTACGGGGCTGCGGTCAAAAAAATCGCGGAAAGACACGGCCTAATGTGCATAGACCTGCAAAAGCCTTTCGACGAATTTCTCAAATACCGCTACTCCGCTTCCGTCGTCTGGGACAGGGTGCATCCCAACAATATCGGCAGCATGCTGATCGCCCGCGAGTTTTTAAAAGCGGTGGGATTCGACCGATTTAACTGAAAACGCAAAAAGGAAACCTGAAAACGGTTTCCTTTTTTATGTTTCTCTGCCGACCAGATAATCGAGCGTACAATAGAAATAATCGGCAAGCTCGATAAGATTTTCCACGGTAGGCACTCTGCGGCCGTAATACCAGTCGTCTATACATCGTTCGGCGATATGCGTATCCTTGTTCAGACGGTATCGCGTGCAGTTGTTTTCCTGCAGCACTTCTTTGAACCTTTCCGAAAAATCGGGGCAGGGCAGAAACTTCGTTTTGTAACTGTCGTCCGTGCGGCCGAAAAGGTAATCGAGCGAGCAGGCGAAAAGGTCCGCGAGCTTCAGCGCGTTGAAAAGGTTGGGCAGACTGGCTTTTCTCAGATAACGCCGTATGCCCGATACGTCAATATTTGTCCTGCCGGCTACGTCGTAAGAAGATAATCCGCATTCAAACATCATCTCTTCCAGCCTTTCGCCAAAAGTCGACAAAATATCCATAATTCTTACACCTCATCGACATTATTATGTGATATTTTTAAAGAAAATATTACTTACGGGTACCCGTACAGGGTACCAAATAAAAGGGAGGGTGTAAGTATGGACGTTGAAAGTTTGTTGATTTATGTAAAAATGGTGCTGGGCGAGGAAATCATAGGCCAGATCGATCTGCACGGGGACTCTTTGTTCCTCACGTTCGCGGACGGAAGCAAAAGAGTGATCACCGTGGAGTAAAAGGTTTACAACGGCGGCGGATTCTGCTATAATCGACGTATGATAAAAATTTTATTCGTATGCCACGGCAACATCTGCCGTTCGCCCATGGCGGAATTTTATATGCGCGATTACGTGAATAAGCGCGGACGCGGCGGGGATTATGAAATCGCTTCCGCCGCTACGAGCAATGAGGAAATCGGCAATCCCGTGCATTGCGGCACGAAAAAAAAGCTCGCCGAGCTGGGGATTTCCGCAGAGGGCAAGCGTGCGCGGCGGCTGACGGCGGCCGACGGAGAATATTACGATTATATCGTGGGAATGGACGGCCGGAACGTCCGCGATATTTTGCGGATCGTCGGCGGGCACGGGGAAAAAGTTTTTCGCCTGCTCGACATTGCGGGCGAAAGACGGGACGTGGCGGATCCCTGGTACACGGGCGATTTCGACGCGACGCTGCGCGATGTAAAGATCGGGTGCGAAGCTCTTTTCAAACTGACGGAAAACAAAGAATAAACGGTGCGGGAGCAGTATTGTTCCGTTAGAGAAACCGTTTCAAGCAAAAAACAGACTTCGTTGCGGAGTCTGTTTTTATATAGGAACGTATAGGCTTTTAACGATTTGATTTTTAATGATTTTTTTGTTATAATGCAATCGACCGAAAATAAGGATTATCAGAGGAAATCGATGGAAAAATATGTAATCAACCCCTGCGGCGGCATAAAAATAGAAGTAAAGGGCAGACGATCGAAATTATCGATTTTGACGGCGGGCAGGTCGTCGACTTTTTTGCGGAAGTCAAAAACAGACGGGACGAATTTGTTTCCCCGGGGGTAACGATCGATTGCAATGAATCGCTGCGCTTGAACGTGGGGGATATCATCTATTCCAACAAATATACCCCGATGTTTAAGGTGCTGCATGACGACGTAAAGGAGCATGATTTGTTACATCCTTGTTGCAGGACCGAAATGTATGACTTTTTCTATCGCAACGGCAAAGGTCATCCGAATTGCCTTGATAATATCAACGGGGCGCTCGGAACTTCGCATCCGATCATCTGCCCGATCAATCTGTTTATGCATACAGAAATCCGCAGATCGGAAGAGCACACGTC
>UQZE01000154.1 GCA_900545325.1 uncultured Eubacteriales bacterium | reverse complement strand
AAGCGCGGCGAGCAATATCAGACTTTTTTTCACTTTCAAAATCTCCTTTTTCTTTTTTGCGGTTTTCCGCATCTGTATTTAGCATGCCGCCGCCGCGGGAAAATATGTAAAATTATTCCAAAAAAATTTTTTTATCGAATAACGGCAAAAGTCTTGACATATTGTATATACTGTATATATAATATATACACAGTTTGAAATTTCAAAGGTGAAAAATGAACGTTATAATCAGCAACGCCGACGGCCGGCCCATTTACGAGCAGATATATCAGCAGATAAAAGGGGCTATCATGAAAGGCGAACTGAAAGAAGGGGACGCCCTTCCTTCGATCCGCGCGTTGGCTAAGGATCTGCGGATCAGCGTCATCACGACAAAACGCGCTTTCGACGATCTGGAAAAGGACGGATTTATCCGCTCTGTTCAGGGAAAGGGCAGTTTTGTCGCGCCTGCCGATCCTGAATTGTTAAAGGAGGAGCAGCTGAAACGGCTGGAAAGCCGGCTTGCGGCCGCGGCGGAGATTGCGGAGGAGCTCGGCATGGACGACGAAGAGGTGTTTTCTCTCTATAAGCTGCTGAAAGAGGAATAGAAATGGACAGCATAAAAGTAGAACATTTAAATAAAAGTTATAAAAATTTTGAATTGAAAGATATCTCTTTCCGCGTGCCGCAGGGCGCGGTTGTAGGCGTTATCGGGGAAAACGGCGCGGGCAAGAGCACCACGCTGAACTGCATGCTCGGCGCGGTGCGGCCCGATTCGGGCGACGTAAGGGTGTTCGGAAAGCCTGTTTTGAAACTGAGCGACGCCGAACGCGGAAATATCGGCGCAGTGATGGGCGGCGACGGCCTGCCTTCGAATCTTACGCTCACACAGATCGGCAAGGTGATGGAAGGCGTTTTCGCAACATGGAATAAGTCCGTGTTTGAAAGTTTTTGCAGAAAATTTTCCCTGCCCGACGATAAACCCGTGAAAAATCTGTCCCGCGGCATGCGGCAGAAACTGATGATAGCCGTGGCGCTCTCGCATGAAACTTCTTTGCTCGTGCTCGACGAGCCGACCGCGGGGCTGGATCCCGTGGCGCGCGACGAGATACTCGATTTGTTTTACGATTATATGCAGGACGAAAAACGCTCGATCGTGATATCTTCGCATATTTCGAGCGATCTGGAAAAAATATGCGATTATGTCGTTTTTATCCATGCGGGCAGGTTGATCTTTTTTGAAGAAAAGGACGCGCTTTACGAAAAGTACGGCGTTCTGAAATGCGGGGCGGAGGAATTTTCCGCCGTGCCGAAATCTGCCGTTGTGGGATATAATTCCACGTCCTGCGGGGTGAACGCGCTCGTGCTGAAAGATAAAATTCCGCCCGTATTTAAGACGGAGCGTGCGGAAATAGACGATATCATGCTATATTTCGTGAGGGGAACAAGATTATGAAGGGAATGATCTTAAAGGATTTCATCAATATAAAAACGCAGCTCGTTTACTATGCTGCGGCGGCGCTCGTATTCGGCGCAGTTTCGGTCGTCATGAACAATATATATTTTTTCTGCGGCTTCATGCTTTTTATATCGCTGGGCTCGCTGATGTCCGCCATGGCGTATGACGAGCAGGACCGCTGGGCAAAATTCGCCGTCGCCTCCGGCGTTCCGCGCCGCAAGCTCGTGGGCGAAAAATATTTACTTTCTCTGTTTTTGACGATACCCGTTATGCTGCTCGGATTGGTCGTGGTCTGTCTGCTTGCGGAGCAGAGGACGGAGGGGATATACGCCGTTTTGATGTACGGATTTTTAGCGCTTTTGATGGCGGCGTTTATCATACCGCTGTTTTTCAGATTCGGCGCGGAAAAGGCTCGCGTATTTTTTATCGTGTGTTTTCTGGCCGCGACCGCAATCGTTACCGCCAGCATGGGGATCGCCGAAAAAGCGGGCGGCGAAAACTTCTTTCTTTTAGGGTTGATCGTCGTTTCCGCCTGTGCCGCGGCGGCTTTTACAATCTCTTATTTCATATCTTTGCGTATCTACGTTAAAAAAGAGTTTAATTGAAGTAATAAACAATGTTTTTTAAGTACGATTATGCGGCGCATAATGATAGAATTAGTTGTAAAATCGTTAATTGCGCTTCATAAAAAACAGGCGTGCGTGTTTTTGGAAAATCGTTGGGAGGAAAAAAGATGTTTCACAAAATAAATATGGAAAAATGGCCGAGAAAAGAATGGTTCGTGCATTATACGAAAGAAGTGCCGTGTACGTTTTCTACCGTTTCCCTGATCGATATTACCCATATAAAAAAGAAAGGATACGGCGTTTATCCCGCGCTGCTTTGGGCGCTTTCTGCAACGGTTAACAAGTTTGAGGAATTCCGCACTTGCAAAGATAAAGACGGAAATCTCGGATATTACGATATGTTGTGGCCTTCGTATACTGTTTTTAACGAAGAACGCAAGACTTTCAGCGTTACGTGTACGGAATACGACGTGGACTTCGGCGTGTTTTTCAATCGTTACAAAGCGGATTCCGCCGCGGCGAAAAAGGCGGGAACCTTTTATGCCAAGCCTTTGACAGACAACGTGTTTTCCGTATCGATGGATCCCTGGACGAGATTTACCGGCTTTAATCTGAATCTACCCGAAGGCGGGGATTATTTTCTGCCGATTTTTACCGCAGGCCGATATGAAGAACAGAACGGGCGCATAACGCTTCCGCTCGCGGTGCAGGTGCATCACGCCGTATGCGACGGTTACCATGCGGGCGCCTTTCTGCGCGCGCTGCAGGAAACGCTCGATGCAATGTGAAATCCGTTTTGTCTATATTTTCCGAAAACGCCCGAAAGCGAAGTTCAGCTTTCGGGCGTTTTTTTAGGAAAAGATTTTTTTCAGAGAGGGGATGTCCGCCGCCAGCACTTTCGCGCCGCTGTCGAGCAGCTGCTGCGCGGTATTGAAGCCGTAGAGCACGGCCACGCAGTCGATGCCCGCTTCCTCGGCGCCTTTCACGTCGTATACGGTGTCGCCGATAATGACCGCGGAGGAAACGTCTATGTTTTCAAGCCCGATCAGCTTTTTCAGCAGGGCGCCTTTTCCGCACAGGCTGTTGTCCTTCGACGCGCCGACTATGCGTTCAAAATAGTGCGAAACGCCTAATTTCCGCAGAATGTAAAGGGAGGCTTTTTCCTCTTTCGTCGTGGCGACGTAAAGTTTTCTGCCCTGTTTTTTCAAGTATTGCAGCAAATCTTCGGCGCCGTCGTAGAGGACGTTCAGTTCCTTGCCCGTAACGTCGAAGTATTCCTGATAAACGTAGCGCGCTTCTACCGCCTGCCGTTCGCTGAGGCCGCAGTAGCGCATAAAGGAGTCCGTGAGTGGCGGGCCGATAAACCGCCGCAGCGTTTCGTAGGGAGGCTCGGATATGCCGAGATGTGAAAAAGTCTGTTTCAGCGTGGTGATTATGCTGTTTTCGGAATCGCTCAGCGTGCCGTCGAGATCAAATATCACGTATTTATGTTTCATGCGTTGATATCCCTCAGTTTTTCTTTGAATTCGGCGCTCTTTTCGCCTTGGAAATAATCGTTGTAATATATTCTGTTCATGTGGGAAGTCTTTTCGAGCAGTTCTACGGCGGTTTCTTCTACCTCGTCGATATAAGCCTGCGTTATCCCGTTTTCCTGCCAGATGATATTGTTGAGGTTATAAAAATACATTTTTTCCGTAATGAACACGTCGTACGCGCGCGAATAGAGAACAGAGGTTTTATCCGAAAAGATGCTGTGTC
>UQZE01000153.1 GCA_900545325.1 uncultured Eubacteriales bacterium | reverse complement strand
AGAAAGATAATGTTATTCAGCAAACGGCTGCGAAAAAAGAATTTACGCCCGCCGCATTCGTCGGAACTTATGTTTTCGACGGGGCCGAATTTGTGATAAGCGCCGTTACGAACAGCATCAATATCCCTTACGAACTGCAAGTAACGGTCGACGGGGACGAGGCGTCTTCCGTAACGCTCGGTTTCAATGCGGAAGGAAAACAGACCCTTACTTTTGAGGTCGGTATTTTATGGGCAACCACATATACGGCTGTACTCGACGGTGATAAGATCACGTTCAGCGACAAAGATACGGTATACGGTACGGCAGCTGCGGGCAGAATGTGGGATTATTCCGATTTTGCGTTCGGAACGCCCGTTACGATTGACGACGAGGGCGTAAATTACACGTTGACCTGCGTTACGAAAGCGGACGGTAAAATGCCTCTGTACTTCCTGCGGGAAGAGGGCGGCAGCGAAATGCGTCTGCAAAAATATACCGTTACGCGTATCGACGGCAATCTGATTCTCGACGTCGCGCCCACGCTCGGCATGAGCGTGCGCATTACGGCTGACGCGGAAGGCGAAATTTCCGTCGGGTTCACGCCGTACGAAGAGTAAAATATTAAAAAGCTTCGGTTCAGCCGAAGCTTTTTAAAAAACTGAAAGGAGAAAAAATATGGAAAAAACAACTGCAGGAAGAGATTCGTTGGGGAAATTCGCTCCGAAATTCGCCGAACTGAACGACGATGTTTTGTTCGGCGAGGTTTGGTCGAGAGAGGACAAATTGTCGCCGAGGGACCGCAGTCTTATTACCGTTACTGCATTGATGACAAGCGGAATATTTGATTCTTCTCTCTCGTACCACATGCAGAAAGCGAAAGAAAACGGCGTGAGCAGAACGGAAATTGCGGAAATTCTCACACAGCTCGCTTTTTACAGCGGTTGGCCGAAAGCGTGGGCGGCGTTTCGCCTGGCAAAAGAGGTCTGGACGGAAAGCGGCACGGCGGAGGAGTTTGCAAAGACATCTCTTTTCCCTGTCGGTGAGCCGAATACTGCCTTCGGACAGTATTTTACGGGCAACAGTTATCTTAAAATTCTCAGCGGTAAACTCGGAATGACTGTTGCAAACGTTACCTTCGAACCCCGTTGCCGCAATAACTGGCATATCCATAAAGCTGAAAGCGGAGGTGGACAGATTTTGCTTTGCACGGAGGGGGAAGGCTGGTATCAGGAATGGGAAAAACCCGCGAGAAGACTGCGCTCGGGCGACGTGGTGGAAATCCCCGCGGGAATCAAACATTGGCACGGCGCAGCAAAAGACAAATGGTTTTCCCATATCGCGCTGGAAGTTCCCGGCAAGGGAACTTCAAATGAATGGCTGGAACCTGTTTCCGAAAAAGATTACGAAAAATTAAAATAGCCGTAGTATGAAACGTCTTGAGAACTATTGACGCGGACGGCCGTTTATTTTATAATATACTTAGAAAATAAAAGGAGAAATAAATATGATTGAAACGGTTCTTTCCCGTAAAAATGTTGAACTGCGCTTGAAAATCACAGTTAAAACGCTGATTTCAGCCGGCGTGATCGCGCTTGCCGTTATCTTGCCGCAGATAGTTCATATTGCGGCGGGGGCGGAGGGCGGTATGCGTTGGCTCCCGATGTATCTGCCCGTACTTCTCGGCGGATGCCTGTTGGGGTGGCGTTGGGGGCTGGCCGCAGGTATATTGTCGCCGCTCGTCAGTTTCGGTATAACCTCTTTGACGGGCAACGCAATGCCCGCCGCTGCAAGGCTGCCGTATATGATAGCCGAACTCGCTGTTTTCGCCGCGGTTTCGGGGATGTTTTCCGAAAAACTGCTTGATAATTCATGGCTGGCGTTTCCCGCCGTTTTGCTCGCGTCGGTAAGCGGCCGCGCGGTATTCCTTGCTTTGGCGGCCGTTTTTCAAAGCGTTTCCCCGTTGTCCGCTTCACTCGCATGGTCGCAGATCCAGACGGGGCTTTTGGGGCTGATACTGCAGGCGGTTGCCATTCCTTTTATCGTTATGCTGCTGTGCGCCGTTTTGAAAAGGGAGAAAAAATAAATGAATTATCGGAAGTTAGGCAGAACAGGCATCTCCGTCAGCGAGATCGGACTGGGCTGCGAAGGCTTTCTTGAAAAAGACGAAAAGTTCACGCAGAATATGTTCGACGTTGCTTTTTCTTACGGCGTGAATTGCATGGATTTATATAGTCCTAATCCCGATATGCATCAAAGAATCGGGAGAGCAATTGCGAAAAAGAGGGATAAATTTATCCTGCAGGCGCATCTTTGCACGGTCTGGCAGGACGGACAATATAAAGCAATCCGCGGGATGAAAGAAGTGCGTCCCGCTTTCGAATTGATGTTAAAAAATCTCGGGACCGATTATGTCGATATCGGCATGATACATTATGTCGATTCGGCGGCGCTCTGGAAGCAGATCTCGGAAGGCGATATCATACGGTATGCGCGGCAGCTCAAAGCCGAGGGGAAAATCAGACATATCGGCTTGAGCAGCCACAATCCTGCCGTCGCGCTCGAAGCGGTGAAGAGCGGCTTGATAGAAGTTCTGATGTTTTCCGTCAATCCCTGTTACGATCTTCTGCCCGGGGACGAGGATGTGGAAAAGCTGTTTGCGGACGAAAGTTATGAAAAACCGCTCTTTAACCTCGATCCCGTACGCGAAAAATTGTACGAAACCTGTCAGCGGACGGGCGTGGGCATTACCGTTATGAAGGTGTTCGGCGGCGGCGACCTTCTAACGGAAAATTCCCCTGCGGGAAAGGCGATGACCGTGCCTCAGTGCATACATTACGCTTTGACGAGGCCTGCCGTTTCTTCCGTCATGGTGGGTGCGCACAGCGAAAGACAGCTGAAGGATTCTCTTTACTACGAACAGGCCTCCGAAGAGGAACGGGATTACGCTTCGGTTTTCGCGTCGTTCCCGAAAATCAGCTGGAAAGGCCACTGTATGTATTGCGGGCATTGCGCTCCCTGTCCCAAAGGGATAGACGTCGCCGCCGTAACGAAATTTTACAATCTTGCGAAAGCGCAGGGAAGCATGCCCGAAACGGTGCGCGAACATTATGCGTCGCTGACTGCAAAAGCGGGAGATTGCGTAAAATGCGGCGCTTGCGAAAAGCGTTGTCCGTTCGGCGTCCCCGTGATCGAAAACATGAAAAACGCAAAAAATGTATTCGGATACTGAAAATTTTCAGCCGCAGGCCGATTCGGTCTGCGGTTTTGTTTTTCGTTTGAAGAAAAATATTTCCAAAAAAAGTAAGATTTTTTAAAAATGGGTATTGACAAACGTAAAATATGGTGTTACACTTTAATTGTTAACGATAACATTACTTGAGGAAGATATGAGCACATTGGCAGACGTCGCCAAAAAGACCGGCTTGTCCGCTATGACCGTTTCGCGCTGTTTCAACGACGCGGAAAAAGTCAAGAAAGACACGCGGGAACTCGTTATGCAGGCGGCCAAGGAACTGAATTATATGCCGAACAGCATTGCCCGTTCGCTGGTGCGCAGGGAAACGAAGATAATATTCGTGTATATTCCCGCTGGGCTTGAGATTTCCCATCCATTCGTCATGCAGGCGATCGCGGCCATCGGCGAGGTTTTGGGGCAGAGCGGTTATTCGTTTCTGCTGAGCCGTAAATTTTATAAAAACGAAAATTGCGACGGCATTATCGCTATGGGCCTCACGATTGAGGACGAAAAGGCATTTAAAGATCTTTCCATGAAAAAACCTGCCATCG
>UQZE01000152.1 GCA_900545325.1 uncultured Eubacteriales bacterium | reverse complement strand
ACTCTTCCCGCAAGACTGTATTCAGCGTAAAGGAAAATATGGACGAGGTGCTCATTACCTACGCCGCGGCGGGCGCCTCCGTTACTTACCGCATACCCTGCGTGATGGCTTTCGATGAGGAAAGCAATCTTCAGATACAGAATTATTTCGCTACGGATAACATGACCGTGGACGTCGGAAGCAGTTTCACCGCGTTTACGGCGGAAAAGAACGAAAACGCCTCCCTGCGGTTCCTGAATCCGCTGCTCGATAACGATCTCGAAGTGGAATTCATTGTTGATCCCGCAAAAAATTCTTACGGAGCAATCGCTTTCAAACTGACTGACCTTGCGGGCAACAGCGTGAGCGCGCGTATCGTAAAGACCGCGTCCGGCTCCGAATTCCACGTGGGCGGCAAGAGTATTACGCTTTCCAAAAACTTTACGGAATCGCCTAAAAACGAATTCAGTTTCTGTTACGACGCGGACGAAAGAAAACTCAGCGCGGACGGCATCAACTATCTGCCCGTGCTCACCGACGACGGCGGCCGCGAATTCACGGGCTTCGCCGGCCATAAGGTCTACGTTGAAATGACGCTGCTGAACGTGAGCGGCGCGAGTGCGGTGCAGATGCTGAGCGTCAACAACCAGCTGATCTCGAACAAAGAAGTGCTCGACCGCGTTGCGCCCGTAATTTATCTGGAAGGGGTGTACGGCGGTTCGGCAAAGGTAGGCGATACGATCTCGCTGAACGATGTTTACGTCGGGGACGTCATCGATCCCAATCCTACCGTCGAATTGCGCGTAACGGGGCCTGACGGCGTTGTGAAAGATCTGAACGGCGCGCCGATTGCCGGCGTCGTACCCGAAAGAGGCATGGCGTTCAGGATTGAAAACTACGGCACTTACAGCGTAACGTATACCGCTGCGGACGTCAGCGGCGCGCCGCAGACCTTCAAATACAACATCTCGGTGATCGACGACGTCGCGCCCGTGATAGAAGCGCTCGGCGAAATGAAGTCCGAATGCAAGCTGAACCAGAAGGTGGTCGTGCCGGAAATTTCCGCCACGGACAACGTAACCGCGCCCGAAAATCTTTCCATATGGCGTTATGTGGAACTGCCGACGGGCAGGATCGTGGAATTGCCCGAGGGAGCCGATTCTTTCTATGCTTCCTATGCGGGCGATTACAGGGTGTTGTACGTCGTCTACGACGAGGCCGGCAATCAGGCTATCCTGGAACTTAACCTCGTGTGCAAGCAATAAAGGAGCTGTCATATGAAAAAAATATTTCAGAAAATTGTATTGTCCGTCCTCTGCTGCGCCCTCGTTCTGGGCGCGGCAGGGTGCGCCGATGACGAAAGGACGGGCGGCACCATCGACGTGAAACTGGACGAATATCATTATGAGGGAACGCACGTCTATAACGTGAAACCTACCGGCAAAAGCATTATCAAAAACGGCAACAGCTTTTATACTATCGTATATCCCGCGGATTGCGGAGAACTCGTCATGACGGCGGTCAACGAGATCATAAGCATTCTCGCTCTTTCCACCGAAGTTCAGCTCATAGCCCAGTCTGACGACAGCGTCAGCTATTCTCCGACGGGCAGATACATATCCGTCGGCAACACGACGCTCGCGGAGGCCGCGGGCGTGAGCGGCGAAGACGTGGCCGAGGCGGGATTCATCATCAAGACGGTGGGCGACAGCGTGTATCTCGTGGGGGGAGACGATCAAGGCACGCTGAATTCCGTATACGAATTTTTATACCGTACCATCGATTTCCGCACTTATTACAACGACGTCTATCACTACGACAAAAAGGACACCGTGGAACTTTTGGATTTCGACGTCAAGGACGTTCCCGACTTTACCTACCGCCTGCGCAACTACGGCGTTCTCGACAGCGACAGAACTTACCGTAACAGAATGAGGATTAACGCTGAAAGCGACGTATGGATACCCGTCGGCGGAAATTACTGGCATAACGCTCTCGATTATCTGCCGCCGACAAATTATCCCGATAAGGCCGATAAATGGTACAGTTCGGACGGTAAACAGCTTTGTTTCAACGCGCACGGCATCGAGAGCGAATGGCAGGAAATGTACGGGGAAATCCTGAAAAAGGCAAAGGAATGCGTGGACGCTTATCCCACGCTGCACAACATCACTTTCACGCAGGAGGACGGCGCTTACTGGTGTAAATGCGACGCCTGCAACGCCGAAATAGCCAAGTACGGCACGGGCGCGCCCGCCATCATCAGAATATGCAACAAGCTGGCGGAAGACCTCAACAACTACCTTGCGGGAACGGGGCGCGTCATCAACGTTTGCCTGTTCGCCTACGGCAGTTCTTCAACCGCGCCCGCTGTGAAGAATGCGGACGGCAGTTATTCCCCGATAGACGAGTCCTGCGTATGCGGCAAAAACGTTTACGTGTTCTGCGCGCCGCAGAACGCCGATTACAGATATTCCGCTTTCGATCCGAAAAGTGGTTGGAGCGAAAACGCCAAAGCTTGGGCGAGTCTTACCGAACAGATGTATTTCTGGGTATATTCCACCAACTTCGATAACTACATGATGCCGTACAATACTTTCGACGCCATGCAGGGGAATTACCAGTTTATGAAGAGCGTCGGCGCGAACTACGTTTTCGACCAGTCGCAGTTTAACCAGAAGATCGGACCGGGCTGGAGTTTGTTGAAGATGTGGCTGAACAGCAAACTCACGTGGAACGTCAACCTCGATTTCAACTCCCTGCTCGACGAGTTCTTTGCGAACGTCTACCTCGACGCGGAAGAACCCATGCGCGAGATGTTTGAAATGTACCGCATGCACATGCGTTACATTCAGTCCCGCTATGATATAGAAAAAGGCACGAATGTAAATCTGCTGAAGTCGGATTACTGGCCCAAAGCCTGGCTCGATCAGGTGCTTGCCAAGGCGGACGAGGCTTACAAGGCCATTGAGCCGCTCAAGAAGAGGGATCCCGAAATGTATGACGCCGTGTATGACAGGATCTGCCTTGAAACCATTTCGTTCCGCTATATCGACATAAGCCTGTATAACGGGCTGAAAGATTCTCAAAAACAGCTTGCGGACAAAAAACAATTCAAGCTGGATACGGAAAGGCTGGGGCTCACGCTCTTTAACGAACTGAATTCCATCAACACCTTATGGTCTACATGGGGCTTGTTGTAAAGGCGGTGTAAAATGAAAAAAAGATTTTTGGTGATTTTTGTTTCGGCAATGCTTGCGGCCGTAGGGTTGACCGCGGCCGCCTGCAAGGAAAAGGAAACGCCTCCGCCCGCGCGGTCGGGCGGAGTGGAACTGAGCGCCGCGGCGCTCGACCTCGACGTGCGCGAGAAAGCCACGCTGACGGCGGTTGCCGAGAACGGCGAACCCGTGGTGTGGAGCATTTCCGACGAAAGCGTGGCGACGGTAAACGGCGGAGAAGTCGTGGCGCTGAAAGCGGGCACGGCGACGATCTTCGCCACGGCGGGGGATCTGGTCGGCGAATGTACGCTCACCGTGTACGATTCGGGCGCATATCCCGTGCTTTCGGTGGATAAAAGCGCGGTAACGCTCGCAAAGGGCAAGAAGGCGTCGGTAGAAGTATCGGTGCGGTATAAAAACGAAGACGTAGAGGCGACGGTAAGCTATTCCACGGAGAACGCCGCGGTCGCGACATTCGAAAACGGCGTAATTACGGCGACGGGCGCGGGAAAAACCACCGTTTACGTTACCGCCGAATGTTTCGGCGAGGAAATGCTGCGCGAGATAACTGTGGAA
>UQZE01000151.1 GCA_900545325.1 uncultured Eubacteriales bacterium | reverse complement strand
TATACGCCGCGGTGTCGTAATCTATGGAATCGTTTATCGTCTTCATGATGCCCTCTTTAAAGAGCTTTTTGGTGATCTCTATCGCGGAAACGCCCAGCTTTTCGCTCAAAACCTTCAAAGGCACGACCTCGCTGGTGATGACCGCCTTTTCGATTTTGACGGTCTGGCTTTCCTGCTGCGATTTCTGCTTTTTCGCGGGGCGGAGTTTTCTGTAACCGGTTTTGTTTTCGTCGAAATCGGCCACGGTTACGGACTGCTTGATGAGCGCGCGCTTGGAAATGGTCTTTTTCTCTTCGTAGCTCTTCTCGCCCTTCTTTTTATTGTTGGTAAAGCTCTTCGCGGGCGCGGCGGGCACGATGGGAGGCGCCTTGAAACCGCCGCCCTGCGGCTTGCCCGCGGGCCTGCCGCCGAAACCGCCCTGCTGCGGCCGTCTGCCGTCGCCCGAAACGTATTCCTTTCTCGGCGGGCGTTCCGTCCGCTTGTTTTCGGGAATATACACCTCGCGCTTGTGCACGGGCTTTTTTTCCTCCTTGGGCGCCTTTCTCAGCCAGGAGCTGGTGTCGCCGAGGATGCTCGTCTTGGGCTTTTCCTCTTTTTTAGGCTCTTCCGTCGGCTTTTCGGCGGGTTTTTCCGCCTTTTTCTCTTCCTTCGCGGGAGCTTTCGGCGCGGGCGCGGGGGCGGGAGCGCTCTTTTCCGCCGTTTCCGCCGTTTCCGGCTTCGTTTCCGCGTCTTTCGGCGCGGACGGTTTTTCCGCTTTCGGCTGTTCGGTCTTTTCAGCCGGTTTTTCGGGCACAACTTCTGCGGCGGGCGCTTTTTCTTCGGCGGCGGGGGAAACGGGCTTTTCCTCCGCGGCGGCTTCTGCCGCGGCCTCTTCCTTCAGCCTGCGCTCCTTTTCCTTCTTTTCCGAAAGGAAGGCGTTGTTCTTCGCCTCCAGCGCGTTTTTCACGCGGCGGATCTCCCCTTCGCTTTTTTTCAGGTTTTCGAGCAGCGCGCCGACGTCTCCGTCGCTCAGAAGTCTGTTTATTTTTTTGATGTTCTCGTACCCGTTCTCTGCCATATGTTCTATTTTGCCTCCCACTTGAATTCGGTAAATTCGTCGTCTAAATTATCGAGTATCGCACCCGCCAGCGACTTATCCGTGATCGCCAGCAGTTTGCAGTTTTCCTTTCCCGTAAGTTCTTCCACCGTCCTGCCCCTGGCGAGCACCGCTCTGCAGCGGAATTTTCTCGCCAGCCTCTCGCATTCGTGCACGGCGTTTTTCGCGCCGCTCGCGCACAGGATCAGAAGCTCCGCGCTTTTCAAGGTGGCGATGGCGTTCGCCCCGCACTTGAATTTGCCCGCGCGTATGGAAAAACCGATATACGTTTCAATCTTGCTTTTCACCGTCTTTTCCCTTTTCGGAAAATATTCTTTCCACGTCGTCGTAAACGCTCTCGCTCACAGGGCACGAAAAAGCCTTGTTGAGTATTTTGCCCCTGCGCAGTTTTTTAAGACAATCCCCGTCGCCGCAGATATACGCGCCGCGGCCGTGCGCCTTGCCGCCCGGATCGGCGAAAACCTCGCCCTCCGCGTTTTTCACGACTCTCAGCATTTCGCGCTTGTCCTTCATAAGGCGGCAGGAAACGCACATTCTCAAAGGAATTTTCTTGTTTGCGGGCATATTACTCTTCCTCGTTTTCCTCGGCTTCCTCGCCCATGGCAAGGGCGGCGCTCTCGCTCTTCACGTCTATTTTCCAGCCGGTCAGCCGCACCGCGAGGCGGGCGTTCTGCCCGTCCCTGCCGATGGCGAGCGACAGCTTGTCGTCCGGCACGACGGCGCGGGCGGTGTTCTCTCCGTCGAGTTCCATGACCTTGATGACCTTGGCGGGAGAAAGCGCTTTCGCGATAAACTCCAGCGGATCGGGGCTCCACGGAATGATGTCTATCTTTTCGCCGCCGAGTTCTTCCACCACGGCGTTGACGCGCGCGCCCTTCGTGCCGACGCACGAACCGACCGCGTCCACCATGGGATCCTCGCTGTAAACGGCTATCTTCGTGCGCTGGCCGGGTTCTCTCGCCACGGCCTTGACCGAAACGACGCCCTGCCTGATTTCGGGCACTTCGTTTTCAAACAAACTCTTGACGAAGCCCGACGCCGTGCGGGATACCACGATCTGCGCGTTTCTGCCCGCGCTGCGCACTTTCTTTACGTAAACTTTTATCTTCTGGTTGAGCTCGTACGTTTCGCCGGGGATCTGGTCGTTGGGCATGAGCACGCCCTCGATCTGCGAGCCGTTGCTGCTCACCGAACCGCCGATGTCCACGTAGACGTTCCTGTCCTCCAGCCTGCGCACCACGCAGGTGAGGAGCTCGCCCTCCTTGTCCTCAAATTCGCTCATGGTGTTGGCGCGCTCGATCTCGCGGAGTTTCTGCATGACGACCTGTTTGGCCGTCTGCGCCGCGATGCGGCCGAAGTCCTTGGGGTCTATCTCGTTTTCGATCACGTCGCCCGCCTTATAGCTCTTTTTGATCTCCTGCGCCTCTTCGAGAGAGATCTGCTTTTCCTCGTCGGTAACTTCCTCCACGACTTCTTTCGTGCTGAAAAAACGCACGGTCTTCTTTTCGGGATTGAGTTTCACCGCGATGCCGCTCGACTCGCCCGTGTGTTTCTTGTAGGCGAACACGAGCGCGTTTTCGAGCGCTTCTATAAAAGTCTGCTGCGGTATGCCCTTTTCCTTTTCCAGATCTTCCAGTGCCAGAAAGAATTCTTTCTTTATCATTTTTTCTCCTCTCTACTGCTTTTTATATTAAAATTCGATCGCTTCGCTCACCTTTTTGACCGATTTCATGTCGAAAGTGAGCGTTTCTTTCGCGTTGACCTTCACGCGGAGCGTCCTGCCGTCGTAATAGACGAGTTCGCCCTCGAAAAACTTTTTGCCCTTGACGGAGGAGGCGAGCTTCACCTCCACCTTTTGCCCGATATGGCGCGCGAAATCCTCCTCCGTAACGAACGGCCTGTCCGCGCCGAGCGAGGAAACGTTCAGCGTGTAGCCCTCGCCGTAAGAGGGGTCGAGTTCGTCGAGCGGGGCGTCGATGGCGTTATGGAAACGCTCGCAGGCGTCGAGGTCCACGCCGCCCGCCTTGTCGATAAAGACCGTGAGCGAAGGCTCGTCCGAATTTTTGAATTCCACCGCACAGACGGTAAGGCCCTGTTCGGCCGCGATCGGTTCGAGGCAGGCTCTGATCTCTTCCGCAGATTTGAATTTCATGGTTCCGCTCCCTAAAAATCCCCGTAATAGCAAGATATGAGAGCGGAAAAACCGTTCTCATATACCAGCATACGATATTCAGTATCTGAATTATAGCACATTTTCCGCGCTTTGGCAAGAAAAAAACTATAAATCGGGTAAAGTTTTTTTGATTTTCACGAGTTCTATGAACACCTGCGCGGTGGCGTAGGCGTCCGAAAGCGCGCGGTGGTGCAGAAATTTCACGTTGAAATGCTCCGCCACGGTGTTGAGCTTATGGTTGGAAAGCGTGGGCAGCACCTCGCGCGCCAGCTGCAGCGTGTCCTTCACCTTGTTGCGGAAATAGTAATCGAGGGGCTTGGAATAGTGTTTCATGAACTTTACGTCGAAATCGGCGTTGTGCGCCACGAGCACCGAACCCCAGGCGAATTTGAAAAAATCGGGCAGCACGTCCTTGAAAGCGGGGGCGTCGGCAACCATGTCGTTGTCTATGCCCGTCAGTTCGGTTATCTTTTCGCTGATGCGCTGTTTCGGCCTGACCAGCGTCTGGAAA
>UQZE01000150.1 GCA_900545325.1 uncultured Eubacteriales bacterium | reverse complement strand
TTCCGATCTGCGAACATGACGGCCGCAAGCATGATTGTCAGTAATTTTTTCATATTTTCCTCCCAAAAAATTTTTTTGCCGAACATTATCCC
The DNA here is from genome assembly GCA_900545325.1 of uncultured Eubacteriales bacterium. Taxonomy (GTDB): domain Bacteria; phylum Bacillota; class Clostridia; order Christensenellales; family Borkfalkiaceae; genus UMGS775. The sequence goes on along the minus strand of UQZE01000150.1, from coordinate 3,848 downwards.
TTTAGCCCGCCCGCGACCGTGTTTTCCATGATCGTGTTGGAAAAGGCGATAAATACTGCCAGAATCGGTACGAGGGCTATCATCATCGCAGCGAACGTCTGCGTATACGCTCCCCTCGCCTGGAGCGTATTTCTGATCACGAACAGGCCGTACGCGAGCGTAGGCATGCTCTTCATGTAGATCGAAGGCGTGGTGTAATCGTTCCATATGCCGATGGCGTAGATGACCGAAAGCGAAACGATAACGGGCGCGGCGAGCGGCAACATGATTTTAAAGAACACCTTCGCGTGCCCCGCGCCGTCGACGCGCGCGGCCTCCGCATACGTCCACGATATGTTTTTGAAAAATCCGTACATCAGAAAGAAGTTCATGCCGAACCCCGCGGAAAACAGCAGGAATACAGCAAAAAAACTATCCGTAAGCCCGAAAACAGACATCAGGTGATACTGTTCGGGCAGAGTGCCGGCAATGGGAACGATCATCAGAAATATCGCCACGCTGTAAATGACCTGCCTGCCGGGAAACTTGTATTTCGATACGACGTAGGCGCTCGTTGCTGAAAAGAAGATATTCGAAAGCGTGGTCAGCAGGGTGAGCAGTATGCTCACGATAAACATGTGGAATATCGAATACTTGTGGGTAACGCCGAAAAGTTTGCCCGTAACCGTGGTTACGATCGGCGTGCTCGCCTCGTCCGCCGCCGGTTTTCCGAAGAATATTTCGGAATAGTTTTCAAACCTCCAGGTTTCGGGAAGTCCCCAGATGTTGCCCTGGAAAAATTCCTGCGAAGTCTTGAACGAATTGATAAACATCCACACGAACGGAAATACCAGCGTAACCGCATAGATCAGGAATACGGCGAAAACGATCCATATCGCGGCGGCCTCCGCCTTGCTCCTCTTTATTTTGTTGTGTTTCGACTTTTCCATGATCAGAACTCCACGTCGGAATAAATATGTTCCATGCCGAACCTGATGAGCAGGATCAGCGGCAACGCCATCAGGGAAAGCAGCAGACCGTAGGCTATTATCTCAGGCCGTGCGGCGTCGTTCGCCGCGCCGACGCTGTTATAAATCCTCAGCGCTATGGTATATACCGCGGGATCCCCCGGTTTTATCATCATCGGCTGCAGCATGACGCCGAACACGGAAGTCAGCCCCAAAAGAAAGGTCGTTGTGATCGTCGGCCAGATGAGCGGAATGATGATTCTGAACATCTCTTTCATGAGGGGCGTGCCCTCCAGCCTTGAATATTCGAATATATCCTCCGGCAGTCTGCCTATGGCGCCGGAAAGCAGAAGCACGTTGTAGCCCAGCCCCGCCCAGATACAATAGAGATATATCATAAACTGCGAATTCGGGTACAGCCCGAACCAGTTGGGCGGCGTTTTGCCGAGCAGTCTGAAAATACTGCTCACGGGGCCTATCTGCGAGTCGAACTGAAAGCGGAAAACCGTTGCCAGTACGACGATCGGTATGATAGACGGCAGGAAGAATATCACGCGGAACCACTTTGCCATAAACATCTTTTTGAACAGAAAATAGGACGAAAAGATCGCAAGCGGCAGACTTATGAAGTTGGAAACGACCATATAGCCGAGCGAATTGAAGATAATCCTCTTGCCGTCCGCCGTGAAAAAGCTGTTCCATGCGTTTTTATAATTGAGCAGACCCGCCCACCGCCACTTCCCCACGAACACGCCGTTTTCGATGGCGACGTATCTTTGAAAAGTGCGCACGATGGAATTGAAATTGACAACGCCCCAAAAGACGATAAAGTGCAGTATGGGATAGCCGATCATCAGGATAATGAAGGCGATCTCAAATATATCCTTACGGCTTTTCAGGCGTTTCGGAAGGTCGGGCATAGCCTCTTTCCGTTTGTTTTTAGCCTTTGTCATGATTGCCCCCCGAAACCTCAGCCGCCGTAGATAGCGTCGGATTCAGATTTCCACTGGTCGAAGTTTTCGGAAATGGTATTGAAACGGGTGGTGAAAATTTCGTCCACATTGCTCGTGCCTGCGTACAGGTTGGCATATTCGTTGACGCCCGTATCCGCCCATTCGAGCGTTATTTTGTTGTTGAGGACCATATTATTCTGCGAATACAGATTGAATTTTACGCTGTTCATGTTGATCTCGAACACGCTCTTGGAAAAAGAAGTGAGGTATTTTTCCGCAATGCCGTCCAGATCTTCGTAAACCAACCCGAGCATAACGCCCAGCGTGCGTTCGGTGAAAAGCTTTGCATTGTCCTCGCGGCACATGAAGGCGAGGAACCTCTTGGCCTCCTCCTTATTTTTGGAGCAAGCCGGAATTATGATGCTGTCGCCGCCGCCGACCTGATAATTCACGCGTATCACCTCGCCGTTTCCGTCCGTCTTGGCGCCGGGCGCCGCAGGCGCGGGCATGAGTATCATTTCGCATTTTTCGGGATCGATGTTGTCGCGCATTTCGCTTTCAAACCACTGCGCGCACGGCATCATAGCGGCATAGCCGTTGATAAAATCGTTCTGCGCGGATATGTAATCGCGCCCGCTGCTGCCCTCTATGCTGTAATCGCGCATCACGCCGTTCACTTCGTGCGGCTTGATCAGATCTACCCAAAGCTGCACCGCCTCGGGGAACTTGTAGCCCTTGGAAGGATCGAGCACGTCCGCACTTTCAAGCTTTTTGTAATTGTTTATGCTGTCCACGCCTTCGAGCTGCGCCCACCAGTCGAACACGAGATAATCCCAGTAATACGTTTCCGAAGACCAGGCGAAGGGCTTGATCGTGCGGCGGCTGTGCGCGGGCGCTTCGGGATTGACGACGATGGCAGCCTGTTCGATGGTTTCGCAAAGCGCGACCAATTCTTCATACGTTTCGGGGACGTCCCATCCGTATTTATCGAAAAGCACCTTGTTGTAGACCAAGCCGCCCGCACCGTTGGTCCAGGGCAGTTTATAGTAGTTGCCGTTGAACTTGAGCTTGCAGTCGTCCAGAAGTTCGGGCAGTATCCTGTCCTTCACCGTGCCGTCATCGCATTCCATTTCGTAAAGGTCGTTCAGCGGTTCGATCTTGCCCTGCAGGGCGGCCAGCTCCCAGATGATGCCGTGCGAAAAGAGAATGTCGCTGTCCGTTCCGTTTTCGAGCATGTTGGGGATATCCGCCTGCAAGGTCTTTGACGGATCGACGGTAATCTTAACGCCCGTTTCCGCTTCGTATTTTTCGGCTAAGGCGTAAGCCCATGCCTGCCCGTAACCGCCGTCGTAAAAGCTTATTTTAAGCTCGTGTTCGCTGCCCTTGTTGCAGCCGAAAGCCATACCGCACGCTATCGCGAGCGTGAGCGCAAACGCGCATATTCTGGAAAATCTTTTCATTCCTCCTCCTAAATCTCTGACCTTGAAAAAGCGGCTGAGATTTGCTTTTTCCGTTCCCGAATTTTTCAGTCCGAGGAACCGAGCGGCAGGTCATTCGCTCCTAAGCCCGGACATCGTTTTCGTTAAAACCGCGTTAAGCGGCGGACGCGCGTCATTCGCTCAACATAAAGCCGTAGGTGGCGTAGAGTTCGAACGGCACGTCCGAAGTCGTTCCCGGCCGGACGTATAATTCCGCGGTAAACGTATCGTCGTCTATGGTGATCAGCGTATACATTCCCCAGCGCGCCGTCGCCGCGCCGTGAGAACCGAACACGGATCCGCTGCCGAAAAAATCGATGTCGTGCAAATCGGTTTCGGCCGCGCGGAATTCGTCCGCTCCGCCCGTGGTAGTGTTCGTTACGTAAGTAGTGCCTTTCGGATCGATAATATAATCGTCGCCCTCGCCGCCCCATGTCGCGGACTGTACGGCTCCGCAGATCGGAAGAGCA
>UQZE01000149.1 GCA_900545325.1 uncultured Eubacteriales bacterium | reverse complement strand
CGAAAAAATCTTATTTTTTCTGCTTATTTTCCCTTGACTTTTATTTGCAGGTCTTATTTTAACAGCGAAGACACGGCGGCGTTCGCCGGATCTTCCGTTTTATAGCCGAAATATTTCTGCGCCGCCGCGCCGTAATCGACCATGGCCGCGCAAAGGGCTTTCAATTCCGCGTTATCCGAAGACAAAAGCTTGTTATAGGCGTAGATCTGCGGCCCGTAGCACACGGCCGCGCTCGTTTCCTCTTTTCCTTCGGCCGTGGTTACGTAAAATACGATATATACTTCGTCGCCCAGCTCCTTCGCCGCGAACGCCTTTTCGCTCGTACCCTTGAACACGCCCTCCGTTTCGGTCATCACGACGATTTCCGCGCCCGTCCGTTCCTTTATCGCCGCCTCGTCCGGCTTTGCGGCAAATACCGCCATTTCCGCCTTTTCGGCGTTCGGCGCCGTAACGTAGCCGTTGAGCGAAACTTTTTCGTCGAGGTTGAGGCTGAGCGACGCCGCGTAGGAAAATCCGCCGAACGGCTCTCTTTCGTACGTTTTGCCCGTCCGCCAGCTTTCGCCGCGCCATTCGTTCACGGCCGCGCGCGTTTCTTCGGAAACGTCCGCGTTCGCGGGCGCGCTTACGTTATAATCGAAATACGCCTGCGCCGCCGCGCCGTAATCGAGCAGAGCGAGGCAAAGGCTTTTTAATTCGGACGGGGAAGTTTCGTCCGCGAGCTTGTTCTGCGCGTAAATCTTCGGCCCGTATTCGATTACGTCCGTTTTATATTCCGCGCCGCCGATCTCCGCAACCATCTGCACGAACACGGTGTTTCCCAGCTCTTTCGCGGCAAAACCGCGCCCCGTAGCCTTGTATCTGCCCTCCGAAAGCTTCATTTCCAGCCTTTCGATCTCTTCGCCGTTCTCGGCCGCGCTCCAAAACACTGCGGCGCAGACCGCCCCGTCCGCGGAAAGTCCTTCGCAGGCGGTTATGTCGAGATAATAATTGATATAAACGCGGTCTTCCAGCGAGAGCGTAGCTTCGCCCGAAACGGCGTAGGCGACGGCCTCGCGCATTGCGACGTTATCCACAACGGAATAACCGCTTTCCTGCGAAACGACGATCTTCACGGTCTTCGTTCCCGCGGGCAGACGGTACATGCCGTTTGCTTCCTCCACGGTTTCGCCGAGGTCGGTCAGCAGGGTGATTGCCGCGTTTCCGCTGTTTTCCGCGGAAATCTTCACCACATCTCCCTTCACGGCGATTTTGCCGCTCTCCGCACGGCCTGCGCCGTTCAGCTGCAACACGTAGCCGCCCGCATTTCCGCAAAGCGCCGCTCCGCCCGCAAGCTTCCAGTTTGCGGGCGCGACGTTAACGTCGCCCTCGAACGAACCCTTTCCGTAAATATTTTCCCCGTCGGGATAAGCCGCGGCGTTGAGAGCCTGATTTTTGAGAAACTTATTTCCCTCGGCATCGGTTATCTGTAAATTGCGGATATAAGAATTATACACTCCGACGCCGTCTGCGCCGCTGTCGAAAAATACAGAGATAATATCGTAGTCGGGAGTAAATTTACCCGAAAAAGCCGTCCATTCCGCACACCATGCCCAAACGTTGGCAATTTCCTTATCTGCCACTACCGCACCGTTCCGATCGATAAAATATACGACTGCGACTTGATTGAAACCGCCGCGGACTTCCCCCGAAATTGTATATTCCTTGCCTTTTTCCAGCGTGGAAATATCCATGGTAACAAAACTTCTCGACGGCGTTTTTGCCGAACCGCCGAAAAATACGTAGCTGCCGTCGGGTTGTTCAACGGGAATGGCGCCGTCTTTCAGGGTGTAACCGTTCAGATAAGCATTCTGCGCGAACGACCCCTGCGGCAGATATTGCATGCCGTCTTCGTCGGTGATTTGAATATTATCGATAATATACGGCGTTGCCCCTTCGCAATAAGTTATTTGGTGAATTTCAAGGTAAGCAATATCCTTATTCGTTCCCGCGCTGTTTGTAGTTCGGAAGCTATATGTTTCATGCCGCCAACTTTCTTGAACCCAGGACATCGCCTGTTCGGTCAACTCGTTTGCCGCGTTAAATTTTCCGACATAATATCTGTCCGCTTCATTATCCATTCCGTAGTTATCCATGCGGATGCCCGCCCAGCACGAACCCGCATATCCGCCCTTGTAATCATAGCTTAAAGTAAAAGTTTTATTATAGGGCAATTTGGGAAATTCAATCCTATAATACATACCGTCAGCCAACAACAAGGAAGCGCCGTCCCCGTCGACGCTTTCCGCAGAAAGATCTGTTTCGGCAAGCATCTCATACTGCGGATTTGCCCAATCGTAAGCACCCGTTCCCTTGTACCACAAGGAAAAATCCTTTTGATACGCGGGCGTTTCCACATGTTTGTATATCTGCACGTCGTCGAGCGTCCATTCGCCCGCGCCGCCGGGACTTACGCGCACGCGGAGCTTTTCCGCGTCCATGCGCGTGGTGAAGTTGACGGTATATTTTTCCCAGCCGCCGTTCGCGCCTTCGACCGTTTTCAGCCACTGCACGCCGCCGCCGACTTCGGCGTCGCCGTTCGCCTGCACTACGCCCGCTTTAAATGATCCCGTCCCCGTGCTTTTCAGCCAAAAACTGAGATTGTACGCCGTATTCGGCTCTACGCCGACATACGGTCCCGACGCGACGAACTCGCCCGCCGCCGCGTCCGTGCGGATAAACCGCAGACCGTTGCCGTCGTGTCCGTCCTCCGTGGCGCGCATGCTCATTTTATCGCTGTGATAAAAGAAATTCGCGCCGTCACGCATGTAAAATTCCCAGCCTTCGAGGGCGCCCCTTTCCGCGCTGTCGAAACCGCCGTTGGGCACGGTAACTTCGGTAAACCCTCCGCCGTCCGTTTCCGCAAAGGCGGGCAGTTTTTCGGGCGCTTTCATCAAAACGCACGAAATCGCCAGGCACAGCGCGACGGCCGCCGCGATTATGCCCTTTTTCATTGTCTTGCTCATATTTTTTCCTCCCTTTTTATTTTTACGGTAAAAACCGCGTCTGCCTCAATCGTATTTTATCAGTTTTATTTTGCCGAACACGCCCGCGTCAAAATCGGTGCGTTCGATTTCGTTTTGCAGCGCGCCGCCTACGGTAACGCGCAGTTCGTTGCAGCCTTGTTCGAGCAAATCTCCCACTTCGAACGCATACGGCGGATACAGCCGCGCGCCCGCGTCTTTTCCGTTGATAGAAAGCGATATGTATTCTTTCACGTTTCCGAAATCGAGCACCGCCCGCGCGGGCTTTTTTGCGACGTACAGCTTTCTCACGAACGTCGTTTCGCCCGAAAAACAATGCAGTCCGACGGCGTGGAAGGTAAGGTTTTCGGTCTTTTTTCCCGTAGCGGCCGACCGCCACGCGCCCTTGAGCACGCTTTGCCCGCGCGGTTTCTTTTCGGCGGGCGGCGCGCCGCAGACGGCGTAAATCGCAGAACCGCAGGGAGCAAGTCTGACCTTTATTTCCACGTTTCCGCCCTTTTTCACGTAATCGGCGGGGCGCTTTTCGCCCGTTTCAGCGCTCCATTCCTCCGCTCCCGCGCCGCATACCGTCAGAACGAAAGATTTCGGTTCGTCCTCCGTATTGACGAGAAAATAATATTCGCCCTTACCGTCCCTGCGGCGCATGGCGTAAACGCCCTCTTTTCCGCCCCGCATGTTTACGGGCGCGACGAATTTTTTCAACAGCAGCGCGGCGTTTTTCGCCGTGTCGGCAAAAAGCACATTGCCGCTCGCGGCCGCCCTTTTAAAAGCTTCCGCCACGCCTTCGGCTTCTTCGGCGGCGCCCTTCGGCGAATTTCTGCCGACAAGCACCACCTTGCCGCCCGCCAAAGCGTAACGGCAGAGCGCTTCCGCCGTTTTCAGCGGCACGTATTCCGTTTCGGGCAGCAACAGCGCGCGGTAAGCGGCGTTTTCCGCGTTTTTATCGGTAAAAAAATCGTAGTCGAAGCCGTTTTTCAAAAGCGCGAGATCGGAAGA
>UQZE01000148.1 GCA_900545325.1 uncultured Eubacteriales bacterium | reverse complement strand
ATCACCGCCACGCGCAGGTTGGAATAAGGATTGTTCCCCTTGACCTTTTCGTAAATTTCCTTGAATTCAAAGCGGATTTTTTCCACTTCCTCCACGAAATCGGGAAATTTAGCCGCAAGGCTTAAATACCCGCCGTAGCCGATCCTGTCAAGCGGCTTTTTCATGATGGCGCGGCGCGCCGTGCGCCAGTTCTTTTTCAGTTCCTTTGTCGGTTCGCCGCCCTCGTGGAAGGTATCGGGGAAGAAATACGGCAGAAACCGCCCCTCCACGTACCGCACGCCCTCTATGTCGGTCAGCATGCGCACCGTAACGCCGCCGCCGACCGAACCGACCACGGCGTCCAGCCCGATGGACGGGAAATATTTACCGTAAGGCTCGGTCCCGATCCAGTTGTCGCCCAGAAACATCATGGCCTCCCGTCCCTTTTCGTGCACCGCGTCCACCAGCTTTTTGGCGTGCGAGGATACGAAACGCATGATGAAATCCATATAATCGCGGAAAGCCTTGCTCGGCACGCGGAAAGGATTGTTGTAATATCCCCCGTCCACGATATCTTCGGGACGGAGCGCGTAGCCGTATTCTTTCTCGAAAGCTTCCAGAGCCTCCACGCTCACGCTGCCGCTGTACCCGAACCAGTCCACGAATTTTTCCTTGGCGAGATCGTTGAACACCAGCGTGAAATGATAAAAGAAAGTGGTAAAGCGCACCACGTCGGTGTCGGGGTGTTCGTCCAGCCATTTTTCCAGACGTTTCACCACGTATTCCCGCGTTTTCGGACAGAACGCGTTGAAAGGCAGATCCTTGTCTTTCGTCCAGTTGTTGGTGATGTAGTTATACATCTGCGTGCTGTCCCAAATCGCCTTCGCGAGGAAAGAAACGGAATACAAGTGGAATTTTTTGCAGTTTTCTATTACGACCGCGTTCTTTTCGGACAAGACGCGCCAGTCGGAAACGGGCACGGCCTCTCCCGTGGAACGGTCGATTACCTCCCAGTATTTTTTCACGTTGCAGTCGTATTCCGGAACGACCTGCTGCGAAAAATACCCTTTCATCACGTCGATTTCCAGCGTTTTGCCCGTCGCGGGGACGTATTCGCTCAGCAAATAGAAATGCGTTCGCTCTTCGGGAACGGTTTTTGCAAAATCGTTATCGCCTCTCGCGACGAAATAGGTAGAATAAATTTTGTAGCCCGCCCGTTTGATCTCGTCGGGCATGGCCGTGCCGTCGCAGTCGCGCACGGCGTCGGCGTCCCAACGCTCCAGCAATTTCAATGTTTCGTCGACAAAACCCGTTTCGGTCGGTACGGTGATGCCGCCGCCGAATTTTTCCTTTTTCATAAAACCTCTCCCTTTTTTTATTTTATCCCTTGATGCCGCCTACCGTAACGCCCTTCGTCAGCTGCCCCTGCACGAACGCATAGACGATGAGGACGGGCACGATGACGATAAGCAGCCCCGCGTACATTCTTCCGAGGTCGTTCGCGGTTCTGGATTGCCTCATGATTTTCAAAAGCCCCACGGGCAGCGTGTATTTCGCCGTATCGAGGAACATCTGCGCCAAAATATATTCGTTCCAGAACGATAAAAAGTTAAATAGTATCACCGTGATGATGCTCGGCATGGCGAGCGGCGCGCAGACGTATAAAAACGCCTTGAAATAACCGCAGCCGTCTATCTTGGCCGCCTCCTCGTAACTTGCGGAAAGCGAAGTGAAATAACTGCTCATGAGATAGATGCTGAACGATAAACTCGTCGTCGCATACAGCAGGATAACGGTAAAACGGTTGTTCGTGATGCCCGCGCCGACGCCGACCGCGTTCCCTATGCCGAAGAGCATGAGATACAGCGGCAGAACGATATAGTTGATGTTGATGAAAAGGCCGGACATGAATATCAGCCGCAATGCCTTTACCCCTCTGAACTTGAAACGCGAAAGCGTGTAGGCGCACGGCACCGCGAGCACGAGCAGCAGAACCAGCCCTCCGCCCGTGATGAGTATCGAGTTCAAAAAATACGCGCCCATGCTCGCCTTGTTCCATGCGTTCACGAAATTTGCAAACGAGAGCGTTTTCGGAAAGGAGAACGGGCTGGCGCTGATCTCCGTAGTCGTTTTGAACGCCGACATCAGCACCCATAATAAGGGCAGAATGATGATCGCCGCAAACAGGATCAGCAGAAAATACTTCGCCACGGAGCCGGCTATGCTCCCTGCGCGGCCCCGAACGGTCTTATTATACTGAACGTTTTCTCTCATGGCGCCCTCCTCAATACTCGATGATCTCGCGTCTGGTCAGGCGCTGTATGATGAGCGACACGGAATACGCGAGCACGAAAATGACCGTGCCGATCGCCATGGCGTAACCGTACTGGCTCTTGGAAAATTTATACATGTACGTGAGCAGCACGTGCGAGTTCGCCTCGCCCTGCGTCATGGCGTCCACGAATAAAAAGCTCATGTTGATTGTGCTGATGATAAAGAAAGTCAGCGTCGTGCGGATAACTTCCCACGTCATGGGCATGGTGATCACGAAAAACTGGCGCATTTTGCCGCAGCCTTCGAGATCGGCGGCCTCGTAAAGGTGGTCGGGCACGCCGTCCATGCCCGCGATGTACATAACCATGTAATAGCCCACCGCCTGCCAGATCATGGCGAACGCGATGCACCACATTACGGCTTTCGTTTCGCCCAGCCAGCCCGTATACGGCGCGTTGAACAGATTGTATATCGCCTTCATCACCCCGTAAGTAGGATTGAGCAGCGCGGAAAATATCGCCGAGATGACGACGATCGACAGGATGTTCGGAATGTAAAAAACGATTCTGAAAAACGTCTTTCCCTTCGTTTTTCCCTTGGCGAGCACCGCGGCGAAAAACAGCGCGAGCACGATCGTTACCGCCGTAACGACGACGATAAGGAACAGCGTGTTCAGCGCGGCGCGCCCGAATTCCGCCTTTCCGAACAGTACCTTGTAATTTTCAAGTCCCTGAAATATCTTTTCGCTGTCTATATACCCGTCCCATTTCAATAACGACGTGTAGAACATATTGAATACGGGCACAATGACCAGCAGCAAAAACAAAACGAGCGACGGTACGACCGTTACGGCGATAAAGATATTTCTCTGCCGCCTGTCTTTTTGCATCGTCGCTTTCAGCGCCGGCTGCGCTGCGGGATTTTTCTTCATGATTCCCCTCCATATGAACTCCGAGGGGAAGTTTCCTTCCCCTCAAAGCTCTTCCGTTATAACGTTAAGTGTGATCAGTTTAATTTTCTTATTTTATCGTAGCGCGCAGCTGGTCGCTCGCCTTTTCGAGCTCCGCCGCCCACGAAGAAACGAGTTCCGCGTCCGACTTGCCGGCGTTGGCAGAATTGAATATCTTCGTCGTAAGGTCGTTGAAGAGGATATCGTTCCAGATCACGCCCGTTACGGTGCCCGTGGATATAAACGTGCCCGTTACCGCGCCGTTTCCTTCGTACACTTTGTAAAGATCTCTCGTCGCCTCGGGCACGCCGTTCGCCTCCGCGTTCGCCAAAGCCTGTTTGGTGGGAATAATCGCCTTGCTTTCCTTGGCTACGATCTCGGCGCCCTTGTCGCTGTAATAGAACAGCAGGAATTCCTTCGCCAGATCGACGTGCGAGCCTTTGGAGTGCAGATACACGTTTTCTATAAAGGTATTCACGTAACTCTTGCTGTCGGCGTCCTTTGCGGGCAGCGGCATAAAGCCCCATTCAAAGTCTTGCGGCGTGGTCTTGCTCATTTCGCCGGGCAGCCAGTCGCCGTTGGGCATAAAGAGCGCCGTGCCTTTCGCCGTCCGGTTCAGGTCTCCGTCCACCGTGCCGATCACGGCCTGCTGATTGCTCGTAAAGCCTTCTTTAGTGGCCTGCGCAACGGTCTTGGGTTCGAGATAATGCCTGAGTTTCACCACGATCTCGAGCGCGGACTTGATGTCGGCGTCTTCCCAGATGCCGTCTTTAAAGCTGAGCATATCCATGAACTTCGCTTCGCCCGCCATGCCGGCGACCGCGGCGTAAAGGAAAGATCGGAAG
>UQZE01000147.1 GCA_900545325.1 uncultured Eubacteriales bacterium | reverse complement strand
GGCCAGATCACCGCCCCCGCCTCCACGACGACTTCTTCGCCTATGTATACGCTGTTTCCGTCGGGAATCTCCACGCCCGCGGCCCTGAGCCGCGCCACGCGGTCTTCCCGTTTTTCCCGTTCGCTCATATTGCCTCCTTCTGTTTTACTGCCCGAACCGCTCCGCGCCTGATTTGCGGAAAGCGGATAAGGCCGACCGCCGAACGGCGGACTTACTTTGTCTATTTTATCCGCGCCGCCCGTTTTTGTCAAACGTTTTTGTATAAAAGAATTATTTTTTTATAATTTAAGACACTTTCGGGCAAAAAATATAAGCTTTTCCGATCTGAAAAGCCTTATTTTGCCGCCCTTGCCGCCCGCGGAAAAGCAGGCCGCTCCGGACAGCCGCTATTACATACAATTCGAGGGCGGGCAAAAATGTGCGCGCCTTTAAAATAAACTCAGCTGTTTTGCGAAAGAAGAGAAATAGGATTGCTCCGCCCTTTCCGTAAATTCCAGCGTGCTTTTCGCCGTTCTGAACGTTCCCGATACCGTAAAATGCCCTCGGGAACCGAGTTCGAACGAGAGCACCGATTCCGCGCCGTAGTATTCCCGTATTTCGAGGCGCCCCTCTTCCAGAGTACGGTACATTTCCGCAAAGCCGCGGGCAAATTCCCGCATTTCCTCTGCGGAAAAGTAAAATCCCACCGTACCGCCGTAAGCGGACGCGGCGATCGCAATCGTTACGAAACGCCTTTCGTCGAAGTCTATTTTCAATTTAAAATCTTCCGTCTTCAATTCAGCCGTTTTCATGGCTTTATTTTAGCATAAACGGCTTTTTCCGTCAAACGAAAACCCGCCCGCCCCGAAACGGGGCGGGCGGCCGTTCATCCGCAGTCATCTTTCTGACCGCGCGCTTCCGCGAGTTCGCCGATCCTGCGGTGCGCCGACTTGAGCCCCTCCTCCAGCCGCGCGAGCTTTTCGGGCAGGCGGCACAGTTCCGCCGCCTCCACCTTTTGTTCCACCACGATCAGCCGCGCGTTCTGGTCGTCCAGCTTTTCCGAAATCGCGTTGCTCTTCGCGCTGATCAGTTCGGTCTGTATCTTGATGAAATCGATCTTGCTTTCTATCTTGGCGCGCGCGCCGCCCTGATCCGCCGCGTCTTTGCCGAGATTTCTGAAAAACACGATCAGTCCCGTTACGCCCACCGCCGCCGAAACGATCAGAGCGGCGAGCGAAATGATTTCTCCCGTATCCATTTTTACCTCCGCGCCTTCCCACGCCTGCTTACAGTATACGGCGTTTTCCGCGGATTACAAGCGCTTTATGACCATTTACACGTATTCTCCGTGCCCGAAATTCTGCGCATAGGAAGTCGTTTCCGTCAGATAATCTATCGTCCCCTTGAAAATGGCGTAGGCTATCTTTTCCTGATATTCGGAGGTGATGAGCAAAGCCTCGTCCTCTGGGTTGGACAAGAAGCCGCATTCGGCGATGCAGGCGGGATACGGGTGGGAATTGAGGATGTAGTAATCCCCCTTGAGCGCGGAACTCTCCCGCACGGCCTCCTCCATGGCGTTGAAACTTTCCTGCACGCAGTCTGCGAGCAGTTTGCCGTATTCGCTGTTTTCGTCGAAAAACACCTGCGCGCCCCGCCGCGTGGATACCGAATACTTGTTCATATGCACGGATATGACGAGCGTGGGCTTTTCCTTTAAAATGATGTCGCGGCGGGCTTCCATATCCTTGCGTTTCAGATTGCCCGTCGCCGTGCCGTACAATCCCGCGTCGCTGTCGCGGGTGAGCACGGTGTCGATGCCCGCGTTGTTGAAGTGTTTCGCCAGTTTGCGCGCCACCGCGAGATTGAGTTCGCTTTCCTTCACGCCCGTCTTTACGCCCGTAACGCCGCCGTCAACGCCGCCGTGCCCCGCGTCGATCACGACCTTGATTTCCGAAGCGGACACCTGTCCGCCGCCCTTGTTCATCGCGCCGATACATACCGCGGCGGCCACGCACGCCAGCGCCAGCACGGCCGCGATGATGATATTTTTACCTTTTACTACGTACACCGATTGACCTCCCGAAATTGTGGATAACTTTTTCAAAATCGGGGAGTTATCCACATGCCGGTGCGTTTTTGAGAATGCCGCTGTGGATAACTCCCCCGTATCAACTTACGCGCCCGCCCCTCGTTTTATGACTTCCGTAAAGATTTCCGCCTCTTTTTCCGACAAAATACGGCAAAAATTCCCGGCCGCCGCAAACGAACATAAATTCGCTTATTTTGCGTTTTCGGGAACGACAAAACCCCATACCGTAAAGAGCGAACGCCGCTGTGCGGCATATCTTGACCTTTCCTATTCTCCCGATTGACTTTTCGGCGCGAAAACGAAAAAACAAACATAAATTGTTTTATGGGAAGGGCAATGATTTGCGTTTCTCTTCATACTTTGCTATACTTTATCGGGAGAAAGCGAGGCAGCGATCAGTGAAACGAGCAAAAGAACAGGAAAATAAAACGGAACGGCTCACCACGAGCCCTATAAGGCCGCTTATCGTCAAGCTCGCCGTACCGTCCATAGTCAGCATGCTGATATCCACCTTTTACAATATGGCGGATACCTTTTTCGTCGGGCAGATGCAGAATACCAGCGCGACGGGCGCGGTCGGCGTCATTCTGCCCGTGATGACGCTCATTCAGGCGTTCGGCTACTTTTTCGGGCACGGTTCGGGAAATTTCATCTCACGCAAACTGGGCGAGGGCGACGAAACGAGCGCAAAAAACATGGCTTCCACGGGATTTTTCTACGCGCTGGCCTTTTCCCTCGTGCTGATGGCGGCGGGGCTGATTTTTATGAAACCGCTCGTCGGGCTGCTCGGCGCAACGCCGACCATACGCCCGTACGCCGAAGAATATATGCGCGTGATCCTCTTCGGCGCGCCGGTGATGACGGGCGCCATCGTCATGAACAACCAGATGCGCTTTCAGGGCAACGCCTACTATTCAATGTTCGGCATCGCCGCGGGCGGCGTGCTAAACGTCGCGCTCGACCCGCTTTTCATCTTCACTTTCGACATGGGCGTAACGGGCGCGGCGGCCGCCACCGTGATCTCGCAGGCGGTGAGTTTTATCGTATTGTTTATCGCCCTCGAAAAAAGCGACTGCATAAAACTGCGCCCGCGAAGCGTGATGTTCAAAAGATCGTACGCCCTGTCCATCATGAAAGGCGGCGTGCCCTCCCTCTGCAGGCAGGGCATAACCAGCGCGGCCACGATCTGTTTCAACGCCGTGGCCGGCATCTACGGCAACGACGCTGCCATCGCCGCCGTTTCCATCGTATCCAAGATAACGTCTTTCGCCTCCGCCGCCCTGATCGGGTTCGGGCAGGGTTTTCAGCCCGTGTGCGGCTATTCTTACGGAGCGAAAAAATACCGCAGGGTGTACGATTCGTTTTGGTTTTGCGTAAAAGTCTGTTTTGCCTTTCTGCTCGTATTGTCCGTCGCGGCGTATTTCGCCGCGCCCTGGCTTATCCGTCAGTTCCAGAGAAACGACGCCGAGGTTATAGACGTAGGTACGCGCATGCTGCGCGCCCAGCTCATCAGCTTTTCCTTCATGTCGCACGTCATCATAAGCAACATGATGCTGCAGACCATCGGCAAGTCGCTGCGCGCCTCCCTGCTCGCCCTTTCGCGGCAGGGATATATCCTCATACCCGTTCTGTTCGTTGCCGCCGCGCTGTTCGGCATAAACGGACTGATCTGGGCGCAGACCGTCGCCGACTTCATCTCTCTCGGCATTTCCTTTTTCGTAACGTACAGGGTGCTGAAATGTTTCAGAAACGACAACGACTTAACGCATGCGCACAAGTAAATTCGGCCTGCAAAGCAAGCGCCGCGTAAAAATGCGCGCGCTTTCGTTTTTCATATAACTAAAAAGGATAGCGAAAATTTTCGCTATCCTTTACTTTTTGTTTTACAAAAACGCGAGCGGCAAGTCAACTCGCCAAACGAATTTATCCGTCGACGGATATTCCGACCGCCGTACACTTTCCCCCGTTGCAAGCGCTTTCCGAAACGCTGCAGGCGGCTATACCGAGCGTTACGTCCGTCAAAGTTTCGAGAACGATTTTGTCTTTTGCCTTTGACAACGGCTTGCAAACTTCAATGCTGCCGTCGGCGCGGATTTCTGTATG
>UQZE01000146.1 GCA_900545325.1 uncultured Eubacteriales bacterium | reverse complement strand
TTTGCCGCAGCCGCGCTTATGTCAAGCGCGGCTGCGGTATTTTAAATGGATTTTTCTCTCGTTTCGGGGCGATTTTTGCATAAATTCCCCGTTTCGACAGACAATAGTTTTATGAAAATAAAAAAGGAACTCAAAAAAAGCAAGGCGTATCTGCAAAAACAGTTCTCTTCGGACGATATAAAAGAACTGTCGTTTACGGTTTGCGGAAAAGAAATATACCTTATTTTTCTCGACGGACTGACAAATAAGGATTCCATCGGGCGGCAGATCATGCTCCCGCTCAAAGAGCTGAAAGAGGTAACGATCGAGAGCATGGAAGGCTGTATTCTGGAACCCGAACTCACGCGGGTTACGGACTACGAGCAGGTGATAGACGAAGTTTTGATCGGCAATACGGTGGTGCTTGCGGACGGCGTTGCGGGCGGTATATCCGCCGCCGCGAAAGCGTTCGACAAGCGGCCCGTAGCGGAACCGCCTACGGCGACCGTACTGCAGGGGCCGAGAGAGGGGTTTGTGGAAACCGTGCAGACAAACATTTCGCTGTTGCGCAGAAAGCTGAGAAGCAAGGATCTGAAGTTCGAACAGTATAAGGTCGGCAAGTATTCCGACACGCTCGTCGTGGTCTGTTATGTGGACGGCGTGGTGAAAAAGGGACTGAAAGAACAGATCGTCAGGCGAATAAAGCAGATCGATATAGACGCGGTGCTCGACAGTTCTTACGTGGCGCGTTTCCTCGCGGAACACAACACGTCGCTCTTCAAGCAGTTCGGCATGACGGAAAAACCCGATATTCTGGCGGCGAGGATATTGGAAGGGAGAGTCGGCGTCATTGTGGACGGATCGCCCATGGTGCTCACCGCGCCCTATATCCTTTTGGAGGACTTTCAGAGCCCCGAAGATTACTACGTATCGCGCTACCGCGCCTCGATCGGGCGGGGCATACGGCTCATATCCATCCTTATATCCCTGCTGGCGCCGGCGTTTTTCGTGGCGGCGCAGCTATATCATCTGCAGGTCATACCGCTGACCTTTCTGCTGACCATAGTCAACAGCATCAAAGGCATACCGTTTTCGCCGAGCAGCGAGATGTTTTTCACCTTGCTGATCTTCGAGATACTCAACGAAGCGAGCGTGCGCATGCCGAAATACGTCGGCATGGTCGTTTCCATCGTCGGCGGTCTTGTGCTCGGCGAGACGGCGGTTACGGCGGGCATCATTTCGGCGCCGACGCTCATGATCATAGCGCTTTCGGGCATATGCCTTTATACCGTGCCCGCGCTCGAACGGGAATTTTCCGTTATACGCGTGCTGTTGCTTATCGTGGCGGGCGCGCTCGGCGGATACGCGCTCATTCTTTCCGTATGCGCCCTGCTCGTCTATCTGTGCGCTTTCGAAAGCTTCGGAACGCCCCTGCTGGCGCCCTACGCCCCGCTGGTCCTGCCCGACCTCAAGGACGGGTTCATCAAGGGAAACATGAGCGACAAGGCCTACCGCCCGCTGATCTTCGGCAGTCCGAATAAGATACGCATGCGGCTCAAAAAGGAGAAAAAGAATGTTCAATAAGCAATACGATAAATTCAACGTGCGGAACGTATGTCTGTTTCTGATCGCATTCGTTCCCGTTACGAAAATATTTCTTCTTCCCTCCATCATGGCGCAGTTCGCGTTTTCGGACATGTGGATTTCCGCGCTTCTCAACGTGGCGCTCGATACGCTCACGCTCTTTTGCGCGCTGTCCCTTTGGAAGAGATACGAGGGGCGGGATTTCTACAATATCCTCGCCGATAATTTCGGCAAGACGGCGGCGAAGATCGTTTACGCGCTATACTTTCTCTATTTCATACTCAAAGCGTATTCTCCCGTTACCGAACAAAAGACGTATGTGGAGCGCACGCTTTACGAAAGCACGGCGACGGTATTCACCTTTCTGCCGTTTTTCCTCGTCAGCGCCTATCTTGCCTCCAAAAAGCTCTTCGTGCTGGGGCGGCTTGCGGACATCATGTTCCTGTTCACGCTCACGGGGTTCGTTCTGCTCTTCGCGCTCGCCTTTGCCAACACCGACTTCGGCGCGGTGCTGCCCATAGGCATCAACGGCGTGGGGAAGATCGCGAAAGGCTCGTTCATCAGTCTGAACTGGTTCGGGGACGGCGTGTATTTTTTCTTTCTGATGGGGCGCGTGCCGCCCGAAAAGAAAGCGGGGGTGAGAATTCTGCCTACCTTCGCCTGCGCGGGGCTGCTGGTAGTGCTCTTTATGGTCATGTTTTACGGTTCGTTTTCCTTTATCGCGCCGCGGCAGGAATTCGCGCTGACGGAGATCGCAAAATACTCGGTGTCCATCAACAATATCGGGCGGTTCGACTATATCGCCGTGTTCTTTCTGCTCTTTACGGGCGCGGTCGCCATGGCGCTGCCGCTGTATTTCGCCACGGAGTGTTTTATCAAAGTTTTCAATCTGCAGGCGAAGATGTGGACTTCGATCGTCATACACGCCTGCATGTTCGTGATCATTTACGTCATAGCGGAATACGTCGATACGGCAATGCGCGTAATAACCTTTTATATCAGCTGGTTCTTTATCGTCATGGCGTACGTGGTGCCGCTTTTGACGCTTTTTCTGAGAAGAGGAGGGAGGAAAATTGCAGAAAAAAACAAGTCTTAAACTCTTTGTCATCGTCATCGCGTTCTGCGCGCTGCTTTTTTTTACGAACAGTTTCGGGATAATAGACATAGAAAAGACCGCCATCATAACGGCGATCGGGCTGGACATGGAAGGGGAAGAATACGAAATAACCGTGCAGGTGGCGGTGCCGCAGGCGAGCACGGCCACGCAGGAAAACAGCAAGGCGGTGATCTCTGCCTCGGGCGCGACGGCGAGCGAGGCCATGCACCAGATCGGCGACATCACGGGCTGGTATCCCAACCTGGGCTTTTGCAACCTCATCATTCTGGGCGAAACGATGTTCGAAGACAATATCGCCAAGGGGCTGGACTATTTTTCCAAGACCTTCAAACTGCAGGATTCCGCCTGTCTTGCGGCCTGCGAGGGAAAGGCGAAAGACCTCTTGAAGACCGCCACGCCCCTCGACAACATCTCTTCGTTCGCCATTCAGAAAATTCTGCTGAAAAATCCCGGTATGACGAGCGACGTCGCCACGGTGGACATCAAGGACTTTTCCGTCGGGTATTATTCCAACCAGAGTTCGGCGTTTATGCCGCTGATCCGTTCGATCGAGGTGCCGGGAACGGAGGATTCGCAAAAAGCGGGCGGCGGGGAGAGCGGCGGGAGCGGCAAGGGGAACAAGGTGTTCGACGCGTCCTATACGCTGCTTTTCAAAAACGGCATGAAAGCGGAAACGCTGGACGACCATGAAACGAAAACGTTCAATTTGCTCCGCGAAAAGGTGAAACAGAGCACCTTTATCGTGGACGACGTGGAAATCGACGGCGAAAAGGAAAACTTTCTGCTCAACATCATCAGCAACAGGTGTAAGCTCAGTCTGCGGTTCGACGGCGCGCAGCCTGTGCTGAAAATCGACGCGCGGATCATAACCCGCGTGGAGGACCGCACCACGGCGGATAAACGCGCGGGACTGGAAAGCGCCGTGTTCGTACCGGACGAAGCCGCCGCGAAAGCCGAGAGCGATTTTGCGGGATATATGGAATCGATTCTCGAAAAGTGCCGCCGTTCGGGGTGCGATCTGTTCGAACTCGACAACCGATTGTTCCGTTATCACCATAAAATGTACGAAGCGTATACGGGAAAACTGTACGATACGCTTAAACTCGAACTCAACGTCGACTTTACCGGCGTGAAATAAAAAATCCCCGCGGTTTACCGCGGGGATTTTTTCATATTGTCCATTCGCCGTCTTTGAAGAGTTCGACTTTTTCTCCGTTTTTCTTAACGCCGGTTACGGAAAGGTCTTCCGTTCCGATCATGAAATCGACGTGCGTGAGAGAATCGTTCGCGCCGTGCGCCTTCAATTCTTCTTCGCTCATCTTGTCGCCGCCGAAGATCGTGGTGGGATACGCCTTGCCCAGCGCGAGGTGGCAGCTGGCGTTCTCGTCGAAAAGCGTGTTGTAAAACAGCGTTTTGGACTGCGCGATGGGGGAGTTTTTCCCGATCAGGGCGACTTCGCCGATATGCGTCGCGCCCTCGTCCGTTTCGAGAATGCCTTTGAGCGTTTCATAGCCTTTTTCGGCGGAAAAGTCCGCGACCTTGCCTTCCTTGAAGGTCAGCGAAAAACCGTCTATCACGTTGCCGTTTTCTACGAGCGGCAGCGCGTTTTTGACCACGCCAGATCGGAAGAGCGTCGTG
>UQZE01000145.1 GCA_900545325.1 uncultured Eubacteriales bacterium | reverse complement strand
CGTATCCTCGATTGAAAAAACGGCGCAAAATGCGCCGTTTTTTATGAAACGAAATAAAACTGCCGGCGTCGACGGTGAATTCTTCGCGCGGGACGTTTGCGTAAAGATAATTTAAACCGTTTTCGGTGTAGGCGAAAAACACCTTATAGTCGCTTAGGTATTTTTCTGTAAATTCCTTCGCGCCGTCGGGACCGAGTACGGAAAGCGCGGTGGACAACGCGTCGCAGCAGGCGGAATTATTGCCGAGCACGGCCGCCGTCATCATGCCGTTTTCGATCGGCCGACCCGTTTTAATGTCGATGATATGCGTATATTTTTTGCCGCCGTATTCCCTGTAACGCTCGTAATCGCCGCTCGTGGAAACGTAAGTGTCGCTTTCGGGAAAGGATATGAGCGTGGACGCTTTTCTGGGATGTCTGACGGAAAAATTCCATTCGGCGTCTTCTTTATATTTCATCAGGGCAATGCTGCTCGTGCCCGCGCTGATATACCCGTAGTCCGCGCCGTTTTCGCGGAGATATTCCGCGGCTTTCTGCACGGCATATCCCTTGGCTATGCCGCCGAGGTCTATTTTCACGCCGTCGAAATTAAGTTTTGTCAGCACATTGTTTTCGAGAGATACGTTGCCGAGATCGCACAGCGGCAGAACGCGTTGTATCTCTTCTTCCGCCGGCGGAACGAAGTCGAAATTTTCGTCGTTGTATTTTTCCGGGGAAAAGCCCCAAAGGTCTACCAGCGGATAAGCCGTTACGCTGAATGCCCCGCCGCTTATTTCGCCGATCCGGAGCGCAGCGGAGAGTATGTCCGCCGTCAGGGGAGAAACGGTTACGCTTTCACCCGCTTTCAGCACGTTGAAAGCATAAATGTCCGAAGAGATATCCTGCGGATCGGTGAGATCGTCTATCTCGCCGAAAATGTCTTTCACGCCTTGTATAAGCGTATTGTATCGGGCCTTGCTCAAAGCGTGCGTATCGAGCACTACGCTTACGGGCGCCCCCAGATAAGTCCCTATATATTCCGTTCGGTAAACGGGGGCGGAACAGCCTGCGGCGAACGCCGCGGCGAGGCATAAAAAAAACGCGCATATTTTTTTCATGCGATCATTATATAACATACGCGGAAATAAATCAAATAAAACGCTCTCGGCGTTGACAATAAAACGATAATTTGTTAAAATAAAATAAGTATGGAAGGACGCTACAAGATCGCCGGCGTTACGTTTGAGCTGAAAACGGTGCATGCCTATACGCACCGCCTTTGCGCCGCGTACCGATCGGAGGGGGATAAAGATTTCGATATCGCAACGACGGTGGAAGATATCGCCGCGGAACGGGAAAGGGCGCCCGAATTCGACGAAAGATATCTCGAGAGCCTTGCCGTTTACAGAAAGCTTTGCGAAAAGATTTTGTCTGATTACAACGGCTTTCTGTTTCACGCCTCGGCTGTCGCCGTTGACGGATATGCCTATATGTTCACCGCGCCGAGCGGTACGGGAAAATCGACGCACGCCTCGCTTTGGCGTACGGCGCTGGGGGAACGCGCGGTTATGATCAACGACGATAAGCCCATCGTGCGCCGCATAGACGGCGGTTTTTTTGTGTACGGAACGCCCTGGAACGGAAAACACAATCTGTCTACGAACGGGAGGGCGAAGCTCGCCGCCGTGTGCGAACTGACGCGAGGCGCCGAAAATTCGATTGAACGCGTGCCTCCTTCCGCGGAGTTCGTGCGCGTGCTGATGGAGCAGTCGCTCAGGGGCTGCGACGGGGAGTCTATGCTCAAACTGCTCGATCTGTTCGACAAACTTGCAAAGGAAGTGCCGTTTTACCGCCTTGCCTGCAACGTCAGCGAAGAGGCGGCGCGCCTTTCCTTCAATACCATGAACGTAAAGGGAGAAAGAATATGAGGGTAAAAAAAGATTATGTTGCGAGAAAGGTCGGCGAAACGGATATCGTGGTCGCCACGGGCAAAGCCGTGAAAGAGTTCAACGGATATATTACCTTGAATGAAACGGGGCGTTTCCTGTGGGACAAGCTGGAAAAGGATACCGACGAAAACGCGCTTGTTTCCGCGCTTCTGGAAGAATACGAGGTGGACGGAGCGACGGCGGAAAAAGACGTAAAAGCATTTTTGGAAGTTCTCAGGAAAAACAACATACTGGAAAAATAAAAACGGCGGTGGGGCGTACAATGGATAAAATCGGTTTTGACAATCAGAAGTACTTGAAGATGCAGTCGGAGCGGATCATCGAGCGGATCAATTCTTTCGGCGGCAAGTTATATCTCGAATTCGGCGGCAAGCTGTTCGACGATTATCACGCTTCGCGCGTATTGCCGGGATTTGAACCGGACAGCAAGCTGAAAATGCTCAGCGAACTGAAAGACGAGGCTGAAATCCTCATCGTGATCAGCGCGGTCGATATCGAAAACAACAAGTACAGGAGCGATTTGGGCATAACCTACCATTCGGACGTTTTACGGCTTATCGACGTATTCCGTTCGCGCGGACTTTATGTCGGCAGCGTCGTCATGACGATGTTCAACAACCAGCCGCAGGCGGTCAATTTTATCAAAAAACTCGAAATGTACGGAATCCCCGTGTACAAACATTACGCAATAGAGGGGTATCCTTCTGAAATACAGCTCATCGTCAGCGAGCGCGGTTACGGCAGGAACGAATACGTGCCGACAACGCGCAAACTCGTGGTGGTAACGGCGCCGGGGCCGGGAAGCGGCAAAATGGCGACCTGTTTAAGCCAGCTGTATCACGAATATATACGCGGCGTCAAGGCCGGATACGCGAAGTACGAAACTTTTCCGATCTGGAATATTCCGCTTTCGCACCCCGTTAACGTGGCCTATGAGGCGGCGACCGCCGACCTGAACGACGTGAACATGATAGATCCTTTCCATCTTGAAGCCTACGGGAAGGCGACGGTCAATTATAACAGGGATGTCGAAATATTCCCCGTTCTGAACGCAATATTTGAGAAGATAATGGGGCGTTCTCCCTATAAATCGCCTACCGATATGGGCGTGAACATGGCGGGGAACTGCATCATAGACGACGAGGCCTGTCAGGAGGCGTCGAAAGCGGAAGTGATCAGGCGTTATTACACCGCGCTCTGCGACGTGAGAAAGGGCAGAGTAGGCAAGGAAGTCGTCGGCAAGATAGAAATACTCATGAGCAAGCTCAATCTTACGGCGGAAAGCCGCAAAGTCGTACCCGCAGCGCTCAAAAAATCCGCGCTGACGGACGGCAATCCCGCGGTCGCGATAGAACTTAACGACGGGCGTATCGTTACGGGTAAAACGGGCGATTTGCTCGGAGCGAGCGCGGCCTGCCTTTTGAACGCGCTCAAAACGCTCGCAGGGATCGACGACGAAGTAAAACTGCTTTCGCCTTCGGTGATAGAGCCGATCCAGAAACTAAAAACAACGCAGCTCGGCAGCGTGAATCCGCGGCTGCATACCGACGAAGTGCTCATCGCGCTCGCTATCTGCGCGACGACCGACCCGAACGTCAAAAAGGCGCTGTCTAAGGCCTCGGAACTGAAAAATTGCGAATTGCATTCCACGGTCATGCTCTCGTATGTGGACGAAAAGGTGTTTAAAAAGCTCGGACTGCACTGTACGTACGAGCCGAAAAAGCAGAC
The DNA here is from genome assembly GCA_900545325.1 of uncultured Eubacteriales bacterium. Taxonomy (GTDB): domain Bacteria; phylum Bacillota; class Clostridia; order Christensenellales; family Borkfalkiaceae; genus UMGS775. The sequence goes on along the minus strand of UQZE01000145.1, from coordinate 874 downwards.
GGCGGGTATATACATCTCGTAAAAGGAAAAAATATGAACAAGCAGGATTTTACCGAGTGTTATAAAAAATACGGCATATCGGAGGACGACGTCTGCCGCAGCCGTTTGAAGATCGGCGGAGAAGAGGTGGAGGAAACGGCTGTAATTTCGCCGATCAACGCCGCCGCCGACTACGAAAACGCGGGCGCGCGCGTTACGCAGCTTTCGGACGGGTTCTTTCCCGCGTACAGAATAGAAAAAGACGGCGTAAAATTTACTTTCGTGGCCTTTCAGGTCGGCGCGTGCAACGTGTGCGAAGTCGTCTGCGCGCTCGCCTATTCGCGCTGTAAAAATATCGTGTTTACGGGCACGGTCGGCGCCATCAGGGAGGAGTTCGGCATAGGAGATATCGTACTGCCCCGCTTTTCCGTGAGCGGCGACGGCGCCGTGCGTTATTTTACGAAAGGCTCGCTGACGGAAAACAAAAACACGTTCGGCATGAAGTTTTATCCCGACGGGGAGTTGGCGGGAAAACTGCGGGAATATCTCGCGGAACGCGGCGTAAAATACAGCCTTGCGAACGTATTCAGCATCGATACCATCGTCGCGCAGTTTTTCCATATCGAGGAATTTCTTTCTTACGGCGCGGACGTGCTGGAAATGGAAACTGCGGCGGCTTTCAACGCGGCGGAGGTTTTCGGATTGAAAGCGTGCGCGTTGTTCCACGTATCCGACAGCACGGTACGGAAAAAATCACTGCTGGGGGGACGCAGCGAAGCGGAGCGCGAATTGCACAGGAATGCAAAATTACACGTCGTGCCCGACCTCGTCTGCGGTTTTGTCAAACGTTTGGGAAACGATACATGAAAAAGAGAAAAGATCGGAAGAGCACACG
>UQZE01000144.1 GCA_900545325.1 uncultured Eubacteriales bacterium | reverse complement strand
TAGCGTTTCATGTCGACGAGCGCAAGCGCGTAATTGTTGTACAGGCCGCCGAAATTCGCGTCGTTCGGCTCCAACGTTTCGTCGTATATGCCCTCCGTCCGCTCGTAGAGGGGAATGGCTTCGTCCGCCCTGCCGAAGGATTTCAGCGTGGTCGCCGCGTTCAGCAGCACGGTCGCCGCGGACGCCGAGCGGCCGAGGTCGAGCTCTTTGACGAGTTCCAGGCCGCGTCCGACGCTTTTCAGTCCCTTCTCTTTGTCGCCTACCTTGCGGTAAAAGCCCATGAGTTCGCTGACGATGGAAAGTTCGCCGCGTTTATCCCTAAGCGCGACGGCCTCGCTTTCCCAGTTTTCGAGCAGACGTCCCGCCGAAACGTAGTCGTTTTTATCGAAGAGGGCGTCCGCTTTTTCGAGAATGCGGGCGACGGGCACCGTGCCCAGCGGCCTGTTCCGGTCGGGGTAATAAAACTCTTTGCCGCTGCAAAGCGCGCAGTGCGGCTCTTTGTAATCGAACGGATCTATGCTCATTTTAAAAGCTCCTCGGCAAAGCCGTCGAGAACGCCGTCGTCCTTGAGCGCGGATCTGATCGTGAGCGACGGGCCGAATTCGATATTCTTCATCGTTTCGAGCGCCGCGCGCATGACTTTTCCCGCCGACGGCGCCCAGGAACCGTTTTCAATGAGCGCGATCTTGCGGTTTTGGAAGTTTTTTGCTTTGAGGTGGTTGAGAAAATCTTCCATCGGGGGGAATACGCCCCCGTCGTACGAGCAGGCGGCGAGCACCGTCTTGTCGTAACGGAAGGCGTTTTCCACGGCCTCCGCCATATCGTCGCGGGTCAGATCGATGAATTCCGCCTTTTCGCCTTTCGCAGCGAGTTTATCGGCGAGCTTTTTCGCCGCCTCGGCCGTATGTCCGTGAATGGAGGCGCAGGCAATGAAGGTACCCTCGGTTTCCGGGCGGTAACTGCTCCATATGTCGTATTTTTCAATATAATGCGCGAGGTTTTCCGTCAGGACGGGCCCGTGCAGGGGGCAGATCGTTCTGATGTCGAGCGCCGCCGCCTTTTTCAAAAGCGACTGCACCTGCGCGCCGTATTTGCCCACGATATTGATATAATATCTTCTCGCCTCGCAATCCCAGTCTTCGTCGGCGTCGAGCGCGCCGAATTTGCCGAAAGCGTCCGCGGAGAAGAGGATTTTTTCCGACTGCTCGTAAGCGACCATCACTTCCGGCCAATGCACCATGGGCGCGAAAACGAAGGTCAGCGCGTGCGCGCCGAGGGAAAGGGTTTCGCCGTCCTTTACGACGACTTTGTTCGGAAAAATATCGCCGAAGAACTGTTCCGCGATCTGGAAGGTCTTTGCGTTGCCGACCACGGCCGTTCCGGGATAGGCTTTCAGAAAAGCAGCGATGGAGGCGGAATGGTCGGGCTCCATATGAGAAACGACGAGATAGGCGGGTTTTTTGTCCCCCAGCGCGGCCTTTACGTTGGCCAGCCATTCGTCCGTCCTGCGCTTGTCCGCGGTATCCATGACCGTGATTTTTTCGTCGAAAATGACGTAAGAATTGTAACTTACGCCTTTCGGGACGATATACTGACTTTCAAAAAGGTCTATCGTTTTGTCGTCCGTTCCTACGTATTTTACGCTTTTGGAAAATTCTTTCATGTCAAAACTCCCTTCGTTAGATTATATTTTACGGAAAAAGTATAGCATACAATCGGAAATCGGTCAATAAAAATAACGCCCGCGCTTTTCAAAAAGCGCGGGCGCGGACGCAATGCGGATTACAGCGGCAAATCTTTTTTCGTGAACCGCACCATGCCGACCGCATAGGTCGCGGCGGCGATGCCGAACAATATCACGAATTTCCAGATGAAAGCCGTGGACAGCGCCTGTATGGACGCGGTGTCGAACAGCGTGATTATGGTCATGTAGTTGAAAATGTTCATGGCCTCTACGCCCATGCCCATGTTGACGAACGCGGGGGAGCCGAACATGCCGAGTATCTTGCAGATGAGGAAGAATACCGAAATGCTGCCGCCCACGGCGAGCGCGTTTTTGGATAGCGAGAACAGGCAGGAGGACATAAAGCATATGCCGCTGATGGCCAGCATGGAAAGAAATCCGCCCAGAGACATCAGCGCGATCTGCCCGAAGTCGACCGTGCCGTAGCCGATCCAGGAGGTGAGGAAGTCGAAGAGCATGGTGAACACGAACATGCCGAAGAGGGAAAGGAGCATAAACACCGCCTGCGTCATGACGACGGAGGAGCGCTTGGTAGGCGTGGATAAAACGTAGGCCATGGAACCGCGGTCTACCTGCGCCGCCACCAGCTTATTGCCCGTAACGATTACGAAAATCATGCCTAAGAGCACGCTCGTCATGGTGTAATGCATGTCTTTGATAAAGAAGTTGATGTCCATGGAGGCGAGGTTCTGCATTTTTTCGTAATCGAGCCCCATCGCGGTGATGAGGTCGGGAATGGAATATTTGGAGGGATCGCCCTGCAGCGCTCCGGCCTGGTAAAGGATCTGCGCGTATTCGCGGAGCGCTTCCTCGTCCATGCCCTGGTTGAGATCGAGCGAGCCCATGATGAGGTTTATCACGGAGACGATGGCTATCATGCCCACGGTAACGGCAAGCCAGAGCGCCCAGTTTGCCTTTACGGATTGTTTGAACAGAGGTTTGCTAAACATTTTTTTTCTCTCCTTTGAAGATTTCGTCGAAATATTTTTCCAGGTCGTATTTCACTTCCGTAATGTACTTCACATCGTAGGCGGAAAGCGCGGCGAACAGTTTGTGCAGGTCTTCTTTCGGCAGGCTGACTTCTGTTTCCCCCCGCGCGCCGTCCGATTCCGCCGCGTTCATGCCGCATTTCAAAAACGCTTTTTTATCTTTGTCGTTTTTGAAGGCGACCTTGAAGGTCTTTACGTCGTGGTGGCGGATTTTTTCCATATCAGCCACGTCCACCAGCGTGCCGTTTTTCAAAAGCGCCACCTTGTCGCAGGTAGATTCTATTTCCTGAAAGATGTGGCTGCTCATGAAAATCGTCTTGCCCTTGGCTTTTTCCTCTAAAATGATGGAAATGAATTCTTCCCGCATAAGGGGGTCGAGCCCCGTGGTCGGTTCGTCCATGATGAGGATTGCGGGATCGTGCATGAGCGCCGCCACGAGCGCAGTCTTTTGTTTCATTCCCTTGCTCATGCGCTTTAAGTTGGCTTCGGTGTCGAGTTTCAGTTTGGATATGAGATAGTTGCAGTACGACATGTCGCTCACGCCGAGGAACTGCGCCTGCAGTTTCAGAAAGGTCGTGCCCGTCTTAACGTCGGGAAAGGATATTTCGCCCGGGACGTACCCCACGAATTTTGCGATCTCGCATGGGTTTTTCCAGGAATTGATGCCGTTGACTTCGCATTCGCCGCCGTCGGGCTGCAAAAAGCCCATGATGTGGCGAATGGTCGTGGTCTTTCCGCTGCCGTTGGTGCCTACAAAGCCGAACAGCTCTCCCTGCCGCACGTCGAAGGAAACGTCGAACACGCCGCGGCCGTTGCCGTAATCTTTGGTGAGATGCTTAACGCTGATAGCAGGTGTCATTTTACGCCTCCGAATTCTTTGTCCTCATAGTAAAACTGCATGAAATAGTCTTCCAGCGTGAATTTGTCTTCGGTGAAAGCCTTGACGGAAAGAGAGGAAAGCAGCCTTATGAGCTTGTTCGTGTCCGCGTCGTTCAGCCCGAATTTCACGCCCAGTTTGTTTTCGTCCGACGTGATGATGCCGAACCCCGCATGAAGGAAAAGATCGTAATCTTTCTTTTCCCCGAACGCGACGCGGAAAGTCTTGTTTTCGTTGTAACGTATGTCGTCCGCGACGAAGACGGACATGATCTTTCCGTCCTTGATGATTGCAATGCGGTCGCAGGTGGCGTCCACTTCGCTGAAGATATGGCTGGAAAGAAGAATGGTCTTGCCGCGCGCTTTTTCCTCCTTGACGAAGTCTATGAACTGTTCCTGCATAATGGGATCGAGGCCGCTGGTCGGCTCGTCCAGCACCAGCACGTCGGGATCGTCCATGAACGCCGTTACGACGGCGAGTTTTCTCTTTACGCCGATGGACATGCGCTTGGTGCTCCCCGCGGGATCGAGCTCGAATTTGTCCAGCAGGTATGTCAGCCGCTCTTCGTTGACGCTCTTTTTCAGTTTCTGCATCATGCGTATGAATTCCCAGCCCGTCAAGCCCTCCGGCAGGGCGATCTCGCCCGGAAGATAACCGAGGTTTTTCATGATGTCGTTATGATACGCGAAACTGTCCTTGCCGAAAACCGTCGTTTCGCCCGACTGCGGGCGGGAAAAGCCCATGATGTGGCGAATGGTCGTGGTCTTGCCCGCGCCGTTGGGGCCGAGAAAGCCGAAAACTTCGCCCTTTCTCACCTCGAAAGACACGTCGAACACGCCGCGGCCGCTGCCGTAATCCTTGGTGAGAGATGATACTTTGATGATATTGTTATCCATAACGACCTCCGTCAGACGTCCTTGGACGCCAGCTTGTAAAGAGATCG
>UQZE01000143.1 GCA_900545325.1 uncultured Eubacteriales bacterium | reverse complement strand
CTTCCGATCTATTCGGCCTCGCCGAACGAGCCGCCCGTCAGCTTAATCTCCGATACGTCGCTCGCAAACAGATACACGTACCCCTCGTAAAGGATTGCAAAGCCCACCGCGCCGCTCTCCGTGGAAAATTCCGCCGCCGCGCCGCCGAGCTGTTCCGTGTGCGCGTATACGTCGTCGGGATAGCTCCCTTCGAGGTTGAACAGCGCAAAGTTTTCCCTGTCCGCGAGCAGGACGGCGCCGCCCGCCCCCGCGAGCGCTTTGAGCGTTCTGCGCACCGATTCGGTGTGCTCCTTGTCGCTCAAATCCACGTTGAGCACGCCGTGGTCTATAGTGGAGGGATCGGCTGTGTTGTCGATAAAATACTGCGGCGTGGCGAGATCGTAAACAATATATCCCGCCCCGTTGTACGCCGCCGTGAGCAGCAGTCCCGGAGTATTTGTGTAAACTCCCTTGTTTTCGGCGATATGATTGAAGTTGCCAGGCAGATTTTCCCGGAAATTACCGATCATGCCGCGCAGCGAACCCACGCTCTGCACATAGGGATCGTTTCCGACCGCGTCTATGCCGTCGAGCTCGTAGATCTTTTTTGCAAAGTCCGTCGCCTCCGTCAGCGTGGTCAGGTTCGTGCGGGTGTATACGTTGTATTTTGCCGACTTGAAAGCCTTGCCTGCGTTGTCGAGCAGGGCGTACACGTCCGCCCACGCCTCGCTTTCCGTTATGCGCCTGCCGTTCAGAGAAACGTTCTGCTGCGATAAGCGCCAGCGCGGGAAACCGTCCGGTTCGTTATAGACCTGTACGCCGATCAGCGGATGTTTTTCGCCGTTGCTGAGATCCCAGTTGTATACGTAGTCCATCAGCTTTTCTATCATCAGCCTTTCGCGTTCCATCAGCGCGGCACTCGCCTGCATATACCCCTGATAACCGTAATATCCCCAGAAAGCGTTTTTATTGGAGGAATCGTATTTCGGATAGGTTTTTTCATCCGACCAAACGTATTCGGGTATCTGATAGCTATTGCTGTCGCCGCACATATTCACCGAATACCACAAAAATTCCACCTTAACGTCGTATTTGTTCGCGTATTCGAGCACGGCGGCAACCATCCTGAAATCGTAATCGTCCTTTTCCGGTTCGAGATCCCGCCAGTCGATCGGCACCGCGACGACGGTAGCGCCCAGTTCCACCGCCGCTTTCATATGCGGTTCGAACTCCTCCACAGGCTTTTTCTCGCAGTTCATAAAGGCGTCCAGCCGCGATTCCACGCCGAAATACGGAAAAGGGCTGCCGTCCACTTCGAGGTACGTATACCCGTTTTCCGCCGTCGTTACGCGGGATACGACCAGTTTTTCATCCTCTTCGTTTCTGTCCGCGCAACCCGCGAAAGAGAGCGCGAAAACAAGCGAAAAAAACAAACACAAAAGTTTTTTCATAAAATACCTCCTCCGTCAATCCTTGATGCCCGACGTAACGATGCCGCGGACGAAAGCGTTCTGCGCCAAAAAGAGTACGAGCACCATCGGCAGGGAAAACATCACGCATCCGGCCATGACTTTGTTCCATTCCATCACGCCGCTCGCGTCCTGAAAGTTATACAGGCTGAGCGAAAGCGTATGCAGGTCGGAATCGAGCAAGTAAATGCTCGGCCCGACATAATCGTTCCACACGTTCGTAAAACTGAACACCACGAGCGTAGCGAGCACGGGAGCCATGTTCGGCAGCAGAATACGCCACAATATGCCGAACGACGAACAGCCGTCTATGCGCGCCGCTTCGTCGAGATCCTTCGGGATTCCCAACATGAACTGCCGCAGCATGAAGATATTGAAGGCGCTGCCGCCGACCGCGGGAATAATGAGCGGCAGCCGCGTGCCGATCCAGCCGATATATTTGTAGATGGCGAAACTCGGAATCATGGTGATGACCCACGGCAGCATCATGGTCGAAAGCAGCAGTCCGAAGAGGGCGTTTTTCAGCCGCGCCTCGAAACGCGCGAACCCGTAGGCCACCAGTACGGACCCCGTTACGGAAAGCCCCATGACGCTGACCACCAGCAGCATCGTGTTGCCGAACGCCCGCGGAAAGTTCATGACTTCGAATGCGTCCGCGTAGTTGGCAAAGCGGAAATGATCGGGAATGAGATCGGGCGGCCACACGAAAATATCCGCGGACTCGGGCTGGAAAGAACAAAGCAGCATGTATACGAACGGCAGGCAGAAAAGCACCGCCGTAAGCAGCGCGACGACAAAGCAGACCGCTCTCCCCGCCGCGCCGCGGCGCGTTCTTTTTCCGTACAGTTTACTGCCCCGCATAGTACACCCCCTTTTTGCTCGCACCGAAGAAAACCGCCGTGAACGCAAGCGTGATCGCAAAGATGATCCACCCCTGCGCCGAGGCGTAGCCTATGCCGTAGGCGTCAAGGGAAAAGGCGTTGTTTACGACCATCATCGCCATGGTAACGGTTTCCGACATCGATCCCGTGAGCAGTTTGATCTCCGCATACGCCTGAAACGCGCCGATCAGTCCCGTTATAATCACGAAAAAGAGCGTGGAACTCAGCATGGGCAGAGATATTTTCACAAAGCGCAGCGCGGCGTTCGCGCCGTCGAGCTGGGCCGCCTCGGTCAGATCCTGCGGCACGCCCTGCAGTCCCGCGAGCAGTATCAGCATAGACGGCCCCAAGCCGTTCCAGATATTGATGGCGGTAACCGTGCCCAGCACCAGGCTGGGCGAAAGAAAGCTCACGCCCTCTATCCCCAGCAGGCTCAGCACGTAATTGATTATGTTTCTGTCCTGGAATATCATCAGTTTCCAAAGGAGCGTGGAACCGACTACGGGCATGACCGCGGGCAGATAGATCATGGTTCTGAAGAGCTTTCGCCCGGGTATTTTCATATTGAGCAAAAGCGCGAGCAGCAATGCGAGCAGCGTGCCGAAAAACACCTTTGCAAACGAATAGATCATGGTGTTGCCGATGGAACGCAGAAAGCGGGAATCCATGGTGAATATCTGTTTATAATTGCCGAATCCCAAAAATTCGAGCGGCCTTGCGGTCAGCGTGGTTATCTTCGCCGAGGTGAAGCTCATGACCAGGCTGAACGCCATCGGTATAACGGTGAATAAGACGAATACGACGAGCCACGGCGAGAGATAAAGGTAGAAATTTCTCGCCGAGCGTTTCGATTGTCTGCTGCGTTTTCCCTTCATAAGCACTCCCTCAGGCGACGCCCGCGATCACCTGATCTATCTCTTCCGCGCACTTCTGCAAAGCCTGGGAAAGGGTAAGGCGGTCCTTTTCGTTCTCCGCCCACACCCGCGGTATATAATCGCCGAAGATGCCCTCCACCCTCGACTGGTCGATATAAAAGCTGTAGATCAGCGGCGAGGCGTTTTCCAGATATTCGATAAAATATTCGTTCAGTTCTTTCTGATACGGATCGCTCACTTCGAGAAAATCGCCGTAAGCAATGGTCTTGTTTCCGGGGATATTATATCCCGTTTCCACATAGTTGCGCATGCCCGCCGTCATATAATATTCGAGGAACGCCCAAGCGATTTCGGGATATTTCGTGGTCGCGGAAACCGACTGCGCGATCATGGTCGTGGCGCAGTAAATCTCTTCTCCGCCGTCGGGCGTCGGCGGCGGGGCTACGCCTATTTCGAAATCGACGTCGTACCAGCCGTAGGACTGCCATGCCCAGCGGCCGTTCCACACCACGCTGATATCGCCGTTTTTGAAGCCCTCGCCGCCGCCTATGCTGCCGGAGGCGACGGGCGCCGCGGACTGCGTGCTGCCGCTCTGGAAATCCACGAAATATTGAAACGCGTCAATCACTGCCTGCGAGGTAATGTTGAGATGCTTCATGTCCCCGGTAAAGAGGGTGTCCCCGCTCATCTGTATCCATTCCATCACGTGTTTCCACGGCACCTGGTCGAGCGTGGTGCCGTAGCGCGTGATGTTGTTCTTGCCGTCAAATTCGGTGAGCAGGCGGCACATCTTTGTGCATTGCGCCCAGCTCATCGCCACGTTTTCCGAAGGGTAGGCCGCGTTCTCCCCCGTTCCCGTGGGATAACCGACTTCTTCGGCCAGAGAAACGGCGTGTTCTTCGTCATATTCGTCAATATGGTCCTTGTTATAAATCATCATGAAATCGGGCGTGAGATCCTTCACCACGGCGTACAGATCGCCGCTTCCCATGCGGTCGGTTGCGCCGTCGTAACGGTAATAGTCGTTGGAATCCCATAAATCGGCCTCGGTGAACACCTCGCTGCTTTCGATATACGGCTGCAGGTCGAGGAGGAGCCCGTCCTTTATAAAGCTTTCTATCATGCCTCCCTCCATAAAGAATACGTCGGGTTCGTTGCCGCCGCCGAAATAGGTCTTGAGATTGTCGTAATACGAGCCGCTGCTCGGCTCCACCTCCACGTGCCAGCCCGGATGCAGCACTTCGAAGTCGGCCGCGAGCTGCTGCGCCGTGGCGACCTCCTTCGTGCTGCCCCACATATAGTAGACGATGGTATTATCCGCCCGCTTGTTGCAGCCCGCCGCCGCAAAACAGACGACAAAAAGCAGACTGAGCGCGAGAGATCGGAAGAGCGT
>UQZE01000142.1 GCA_900545325.1 uncultured Eubacteriales bacterium | reverse complement strand
GGGGCGACCGCGGCGTGAAGGATTTTTCCTACGGGTTCCTGCCGCACGAGGGCGGTTTTTCGGCGAAATCCGTCGTCCGCCCCGCGTATCGTTTCAACTATGCGCCCGCCCGCTGTGCGGACTGCAGTTCTCCCGTTCTGAACGTTTCGGGCGGGGGGATCATTGTGGAATCGGTGCGCAGAAACGCCGCGGGGACCGTGCTCAGGCTTTACGAAAGCGAGCGTTCGGCGGCAAAGTGCAAAATAGAATTTTCAAAAGATTTCGACGTGTACGAATGCGATATGCTCGACGAAGAGCGGGCGGGACTGGGAAAAACGTCCGCGCTTGAACTCGCTTTCAGACCGTTTGAGATCAAAACGCTTTTGCTGAAATAAAAAAGGCGGGGCCGACTTAAAGTCGGGCCCGTCTTTTTAATATCCGCGCAGCCGGACGTTCCTTATCTTCTTTTTCGCAATCGCCTTATATTCGAGGGCGGTCTTTTCGTCCACCTCGTGCAGATCGTTTCTTATGCAATTGCCGCTGTCTTTGAAGTGCTGTAAAAAATACTTCTCCGCGCCGCTCAGCCATTCGGCTATCCTTTCCATATCCTCGGCGGAAGAGTATTCCTTTACCAGCGTCGTGCGGAATTCGCTGTCCGTCCGTCCCTCCATTAAAAGCGCGGCGCTTTCTTCCACGGGGGCGAGATCGAAGTTCTTCACGTCCACGGTTTCCGCATAGCGTTCTTTACTGTTTTTAATATCCATCGCGATATAGTCCACGATCTTTTCGTCAATGAGTTTTCGCAATACGTCGGGGCGCGTACCGTTGGAATCGAGCTTTACGTCATACCCCATTTCCTTGATTTTTAGAATGAATTCCCTGAGATCGGGCATGAGCGTCGGCTCGCCGCCCGTGATGCATACGCCCTGCAAAACGCCCTTGCGCTTTTTCAGGTATGCGAGCACTTCCTCTTCGCCGAGAACGCCCTGTCCGCCCGGATCGAGCACGAGAGGCGCGTTGTGGCAGTACGGACAGCGGAAGTTGCATCCGCCCGTAAACACCGTGGCGGCGATGTGATCGTCGAAATCGACGAGGGATAGTTTTTCCATTCCTAGTATCTTCATAATGTTCTCCGGTTTCCTTTTTATTCTGCTATTATATCATAAATTCCCGCCGCGGTAAATCCGACGGGGCGGAAAAGCAAAAATTTTTATTTCGGAGGGCGGAAATTTCGTTGCATGGTCGAAAAGACGATCGATTGCTCCTTCGCGGACTTCGTTTTCCGCCGCGCCGTTCGTAACGACGTCGGTCGGGATTGCGGCCGACGGTCGCGTCGGCATAAGAAATAACAAATTTTTTTCTTCTTTCATATAATGATAAAAGCAAAAAGGAGGAAAGAATGAATCCGTTTAACGAAAAATCGAAACCCATTGAAAAATCTTTTCAGAACTGGCAGCAGCTCTATCCCGAATCTTACGATAAATTCGAGATCGATCCGTATACGAAAACGCGCATCATCCTGATGAACGGCACCGAATTCGAGGCGAACTGGTTTTCCCATCAGTTTTCCCGCCATATCTCGGACGGCGACCTCCGCAGGGAACTCGCGCTCACGCGGGCGGTGGAAAAACAGCAGCAGATCAAAGGATCGCTGCTGAAACCCTGCAACGAAAGCCAGCTCGAACATACCATTTCCTACGAACAGCTCGCCGTGGATCTAACCGCGGAGCTTGCCAAGCGCGAGAGCGACTGCTACGTGAAGAAAGCGCTCGACTTCGCGCTTTTGGAGGATTTCGATCACCTGTACAGATATTCCGACCTGTTGGAAATGGAACAGGGCGTACAGGCGGAACGGCTGGTCGGCAGATACACGGAGATCATGCCCGCGCGGCCGACAATTGCGCATCACAGGTTTCCCAAGGATAACGTGCGGCGGTGCATCGATTCCAAAACGGCGGATAAGCAGACCGTGCTGAACACCATGATCATCACGGCGGCGGAACAGCAGACCATGAATTATTATATGAACGTAACCAACCTCGCGTCCGACGAGATGTCGCGGCGTTTGTATGAAGAGATCGCGCTGGTGGAGGAAGAGCACGTTACGCAGTACGAAGATCTTATGGACGCGAATTCCACCTGGCTGGAAATGCTTTTGTGGCACGAATACAACGAATGTTATCTCTATTGGTCGTGCTATATGACGGAAACCAACGGTTATGTCAAAAAACTTTGGGAACAGAATTACGAAATGGAAGTCGCTCACCTGCACAAGGCGGCGGAACTGCTGAGAAAGTACGAAAACAAGGATTGGTTTGAAGTCATTCCCGACGGAGAATTCCCCAAACCGCTCTCTCTGCACGAAAATATAGAATACGTGCGCGGCGTTTTGAAAAACACCGTGCAATTCACCTCAGTACGCGAAGATTACGAGCGGATAGAGGATTTGCCCAAGGACGCAGATTTCTTTACATATCAGGGAATCGTGAATCCGAAAACGGATATCGTGCCCTCGCACAACGTGATCGACGCGCATATCCGTTATTACGGACGGGATTATCGCTGGCAGGTGGCGCCCAACCCCGTGCCCGAACTGAGAAACAGAACGATGGACAATACTTCGGTCGGGCGCGTGCCGCACGCTGCGGACAGCACCGATTTTTCCTGCAACTGATATACGAAAAATTTCAGTAATTATGATAACGAGCCTGCGGGTGAAAAATGCCCGCAGGCTTTTTCCGTTCCGAAACAAAACCGCGTGTTTTTAAAATTTTCTAAACAACAAAGCGAAACGGACGGCGTCGTTTAGAAGATAGTAAAGTTTGTTTAATCGATGGGGTATTTACACTCTAAAAAGGGCGCGGTATAATTTTATTGTAAAAGGAATAAACCGGACGGAAAGATCGAGCCCGGCGGCATTGCTGTACGGACCGTCTGCCCCGCTCCGGTTACAGTCCGGGGAGGTAATATGTCGGCTATCATGAAGAAAAAAGTCATATTGAGTTCGGTGCTCGCGGTGATCTGCGGCGCATGCCTGTCGTTTGCGGGGGCCGCTTTCGCCGCCCGCGCGTCGGCTGCGTCCGCCGCGCCCGAATATGCGTACGAATATCCGCAAGTCGGCGAGCTCACTCTGCCGTCGGTCTTAAGCGACGGCATGGTGCTGCAGCAAAAGGAAAACGTGCACGTTTGGGGGCTGACGGTCGGCGGCAGGGAAGTTACCGCAAGTTTGGCGCTGGCTTCCGCGCCCGATACCGTCATTGCGCAAGGCAGCTCCATAGCCGGCGAAAACGGCCGTTTCGATATCGAATTCGACGGACGAGACGCGTCTTTCGACGAATACGTCGTAACGGTCGGCGACGGCAGCACGACAATTCATATTGAAGACGTTTTATTCGGCGAGGTGTGGCTTACGGGCGGACAGTCCAATATGGAATTGCAGCTGCAGTATGTCATCGACGGCCCCGAACTGATCCGCGCCGCGCGCGGCAACGACAGATACGCGAATTTGCGACTTTTCCTCGAACCGACCATGCCGGAGGGAAAGGACTTAAACAGCCAGTTCGAATATCTGCCCCAGTTCGACATTAAAGGCGCGCGCTGGGGCAGGGCAAACGTAAAGGACGACGTGAAGATCGTTTCCGCCGTCAGTTACGCCTGCGCTCGGAAAATGTTCGAAGAACTGAACGCAGCAGCGCAGGTGCCGGTGGCGATCATCAATACCGCCGTCGGCGCGACCAGCATAGAAGCATGGATGTCCCGAACTTCCATAGATAATACGCCCGAAGTCGTAAACTGGATAAAAAACATCAAGAAAAATTATGTTTCCTGGGAAAACTGGACGGACAGCCGCCCCGAAAAATTCAACCAGATGACGGCCATGTTCAACGAGAAGATCGCGCCGATAGCGGGATTCAACGTAAAGGGGCTTTTATGGTATCAGGGGGAAAACAATATGGGCGATCAGGAGTCCGCCGATTTTTATTCCAAAGCCCTTCCCGCGATGGTGAAAGATTGGAGCGTGAACTGGTGGAAAGACGAAAAGCCGTTCTACTGCGCGTATTTCCATATCAATCAAAAGGAGGACAATTACACCGCTGAGTCCATTCCGCTCTTTCTGGAAGGCCTGAGTACGGCCTGGAGCGAGAACAGGGACAATCTGATGCAGGTCCCGATCTACGACATACCGCTGACGTGGAATTACGGTTCCTTTCAATACAAGGCGACGGCGCATCCGCTGGTAAAGATCCCCGTGGGAGAACGCGCGGCGCGCATCGTTTTGGGTAAAGTCTACAAAATGTACGAAAACTACCTTCCCGCGACGTATCTCGGCAAAGAGGCGAAAAACGGTTCGGTTTACGTCGAGTTCGAAAATACGGCGGGAAAACTCTACGCGAAGGACGGCGCCCCGCTCCGCGGATTTGCGATCTGCGGGGAGGATCGTCTGTACGTCCCCGCCGAGGCCGAGATCGTGGACGGCAAAACGGTGCGCGTCTGGAGCGAAGATGTGAAAAATCCCGTGGACGTAACTTATGCGTTCACCTGTTTTAACTATTCTTCCAACCTGTACAACGGTATAGACCTGCCTGTGATACCGTTCCGCAGCGCCCGCAACGCGGCGGATATATATTATCATGCAAAAGACTGGATGTTTGCCGACGCGA
>UQZE01000141.1 GCA_900545325.1 uncultured Eubacteriales bacterium | reverse complement strand
GCTCTTCCGATCTATGGAAGAGAACGCGCGTTACGTAACCGCCCTGCGCGAACGCTTTATCAACGGCATTTTCGCCCGCGTTCCGCACGTCAGGCTCAACGGGCACAGAACGCGCCGCCTGCCCGCCAACGCCGATTTTTCCTTTGAATATATAGAAGGCGAGGGGATTTTGTTCCACCTCGACCTCGCGGGCATATCGGTATCGAGCGGTTCGGCGTGCTCGTCCGGTTCTCTGGAGCCCTCGCACGTCCTTCTGGCGCTCGGCGTTCCCGTAGAGCTAGCGCACGGTTCCATACGCTTTACGTTCGGGCCGGACAATACCGAAGAAGAAATAGATTACGCCATAGACGTAGTGGAAAAGACGGTAAAAAATCTCAGGGCGATGTCGCCTTTGTTCAAAACGGAAGAAGGAGAAAAAGAATATGTATAACCAGAAAGTCATGAACGTGTTCGCCAACCCGCAGAACGTGGGCGAGGTGGAAAATTACGACGCGATCGGCACGGTGGGCAACGCCACCTGCGGGGACATCATGCAGATCACCCTCAAAATCGACAACGACGTCATTACGGACGCAAAATTCAAAACGTTCGGATGCGCCGCCGCCATCGCCACTTCTTCCACGGCGACGGAGATGATCAAGGGCAAAACGCTGGACGAGGCCCTCAAGATCACCAACAAACAGGTCGTCGAGGAGCTCGAAGGACTGCCCCCGCAGAAGCTGCATTGCTCGGTGCTCGCGGAGGAGGCCATTAAAGCCGCCATCGAGGATTACAAAAAGAAGAAGGGCGCATAAAAGGCCTTTTTTCGGACATAATAATCTTCGGGGAGGGAAGATGATTATGGACGATAAATTTCTGGTCGGCGTGATCCTCGGAATGCTCGGCGGCGCAGTGCTCGCCACCAATTCCGCGAAGGCTCGCCAGGCAGTGAAAAAAGGACAGGAACAAGTTCTCGATAAGGCCGAATCGCTGAAAAAGCGTTCGGCGGATAAGGAATAAGTTCGGAAAAACCAAATCGTTACGGGCGGAGAAAATAAAAATTGTCTTTCGCCCGTATTTTTATTGAAAAGTAAACGGTTATGTGTTAAACTGTTAATATGGCGAAAGACGTAACTATCAAAAAGGTGCTCGCGCTCGACATCGGCTCCAAGCGGATAGGCGTGGCGGCGAGCGATCCGTTCGGCACGTACGCTCTGCCCGTCGGCACGTATACGCGGAAAAACCTGAAAGCCGATCTCGCGTACGTCGCGGCGCTCGTGAAGGAGCGGGCGGCGGACGAACTGGTGTGCGGGCTGCCACTCAATTTCGACGGGAGCGAAAGCGCGCAGACCGCGTACACCCGGGTATTTATCGAGGAACTGAAAAAAGCGGTGGACGTGCCCGTTTTTACGTCGGACGAACGCTGTACCACGGAGGAGGCGCACAACACGCTCATTTCCGAAAACATGCGCAGAGAAAAACGCAAGCTGTACGTGGACGCGCTGGCTGCGGCGTACATACTCGAAGGTTATCTCAGAAACAAAAAATCGAAAGGAGAACAAAAATGAAAGACGAAGAAAAGAAAGTCTGCGGCTGCGGCGAAGAAGACTGCGACTGCGATTGCGGGGACGATATCGTGGAACTGACCGACGAATCGGGCAAAGTGATGAAATTTTATCACGTGGGCACGGTGGAATTCAAAAACGCGTATTACGCGGCGTTCCAGCCCGCGGAAGAGATCGAGGGCGTGGACGAGGACGAACTGATCATCTTCGAAGTCGCCGACGGCGAGGGCGAGGAAAGCGAACTTCTGCCCATCGAGGATCAGGACCTTCTCGACGAGGTGTACGAGGAGTTCTGCCGCGTGCTCGACGAAGAAGACGATTGCTGCTGCGAAGACGGCGATTGCGACTGCGGCTGCGATCACTGCGAATAAACGAACGAAAAAGAGGGCGCTCGAAGCGCCCTCTTTTTATTTTGACGGGAAAGGCGCCGCAATGCGGCGCCTTTTTACGCGAAATTCATCGGTGATGTTTTTTGATCAACCCGAACGCCTTGCTGAGTTCCATGACGAGAACGGGCACGAGCGAGAAACCGAGGCCGACGAAGTACGCCCAACAGGGCAGATACGTCATGCCGAAAGCGGCGTTCACGCCGGGCACGAACATCACGAAAGAGACCATCGCGAGGGATACCAGCGCCGCGAGATTGAGCATCTTATTGCCGAATAAGCCGATTTTGAAGAGCGAACGGGAAGAGCGCATGTTGTACGCCTGCACGACCTGGCAGAGCGCCAGCACCATGAACGCGAGCGTGGAGCCCGCCGCCGCGGGATCGAGCCCGTTCGCCTGACCGATATATCTGCCGAGGTGCAGCGCGCCCACGGTCAGAGCCGCAAACATCAATCCCTGTATCGCCACCTTTATGCCCAGACCGTGCGCGAAGATGCCCTCGTCTTTGGGTTTCGGCGGGTGTTCCATGATGTCGTTTTCCACCTTTTCCATGCCGAGCGCGATGGCGGGCAGGGAATCGGTAACGAGGTTAATCCATAACAGCTGAATGGAAATAAAGGGGGAAATGCGCCAGAACACCATGGCGATGAACACCGTGAGCACCTCCCCGATGTTGGTGCCGAGCAGAAAGCCCACCACCTTTTTGATGTTCGCGTAAATGCCGCGGCCTTCTTTCACCGCGTCCACAATGGTGGCGAAGTTGTCGTCGGTCAGCGTCATGTCCGCCGCGCCCTTGGCTACGTCCGTCCCCGTAATGCCCATGGCGCAGCCTATATCCGCCGCTTTCAGGGCGGGAGCGTCGTTCACGCCGTCGCCCGTCATGGAAACGACCTGCCCCTTTTTCTGCCATGCCTTTACTATGCGTATCTTGTTTTCGGGCGAAACGCGCGCGTATACGGCGATATGTTCCACCTCGCGGGCAAGCGTTTCCTCGTCCATTTCGTCGAGCTGAACGCCCGTGATCGCCTTGTCGCCGTCCTCGAGTATGCCGAGTTCCCTTGCGATCGCGGACGCCGTTACCACGTGGTCGCCCGTGATCATCACGGGCTTGATGCCCGCTCTGCGGCAGAGCGCCACGGCCTCTTTCGCCTCGGGGCGCGGCGGGTCGATCATGCCGACGAGCCCCATGAACGTCAGCCCGTTTTCCAGCGCTTCGAAAGACGTTTCCGGCTCCTTATCTTCGATCTTGTACGCCACGGCGAGCACGCGCAGGGCCTTTTCACTCATTTCCTCGTTGATTTTTTTAGCCTTTTCGGTGTCGCCCGCCGCGCACCGCGCGAACAGTACGTCGCACGCGCCCTTGACGATCACCAGATATTTGCCGTCCGCCTTGTGCACGGTGGTCATGAGCTTTCTGTCCGAGTCGAAGGGCAGTTCCGCCACGCGCGGATATTTTTCGTTCAGCGCCTCTTTGGTGAAACCGTTTTTATACGCGGCGTATACGATGGCCGTTTCCGTCGGATCGCCTATGTGCTGCGCCTTTTCGTCTTCAAACACCACGGCGCCGTCCGAACAGAGCGTGCCGTAGTTGAGCAGTTTTTTTATGTCGTCCCCGTTTTCGGGGGAGATATCGGTCAGTTCTCCGCCGTCGGTATACGCCTTGACGAGCGTCATTCTGTTCTGCGTGAGCGTGCCCGTCTTATCCGAACAGATGACCGAAGCGCTGCCCAGCGTTTCCACGGCGGGCAGGCGTTTGATGATGGCGTTTTTCTTCACCATGCGGGTAACGCCTATGGATAAAACGATGGTTACTATGGCGGGCAGGCCTTCGGGTATGGCGGATACCGCGAGGGATACCGCCGTCATGAACATGGTCATCACGTCCATTTTGTCGATAATGCCCACGACGAAAATGACCGCGCATGCGGCGAGAGCCAAGATGCCGAGTATCTTGCCGAGCTGCGCGAGTTTGCGCTGGAGCGGCGTTGCCGTTTCCTTTTCGCCGCTGAGCAGGTTTGCGATCTTGCCCATTTCGGTATTCATGGCGGTTCCCGTTACTACGGCCGTCGCCGTGCCGTAGGTGACGGAACAGCCGGAAAACACCATGTTCTTCCTGTCGCCGAGGGGCGCTTTTTCGTCTACGTCCGCGTCGGCGTCCTTTTCGGAGGGGACGGATTCGCCCGTCAGCGCGGATTCTTCCGATTTGAGGTTGACGCTTTTGATCAGCCTCGCGTCCGCGGGGACAAAATCGCCCGCTTCCAGCCTGATGATGTCGCCGGGCACCAGTTCGGAAGCGTTCAGCAGTTTCTCAACGCCGCCGCGCAGCGCCCTCGCGTGCGGCGCGGACATGTTTTTCAGCGCGTCCAGCGCCTTTTCCGCCTTGCTCTCCTGCGCCACGCCGATCACGGCGTTGAGTATGACGATCAGCAGTATGAGCGCCGGCTCGATAAATTCCTTCGCGCTGCCGTCCTTAATGGCGATCGCGAACGAAATTGCCGCCGCAATGAGCAGAATGACGATCATCACGTCTTTGAATTGCGCGAAAAAGCGGACCAAAAGGCTCTTTTTCTTCTTTTCCGCGAGTTTGTTTTCGCCGTATTTTTCGCGGCGTGCCGCTGCTTCCTTTTCGCTCAGCCCCGTTTCGGGGGATACGCCGAGGGACTTCAGAACCTCCTGCGAGGCGCTGCCGTGAGGTGTCAATTCACATCGTTCTCCTTTTTTTGTTTTTTTATG
>UQZE01000140.1 GCA_900545325.1 uncultured Eubacteriales bacterium | reverse complement strand
AGAAAAAACGGGGCGCTTCCCTGTCGGAAAGGAGAATAAATATGTTCAATATACTCGTTGTGGAAGATAATCTCGATCTGCGGGAAATGCTGTCGGCTGCGCTGGGGGACGCTGGTTATCGCGCAATCGGTGCGGAAAACGGTAAACGGGCGATGGATATTCTTTCAAATACGGTCGTCGATCTGATCATCGCGGATATCATGATGCCCGCGATGGACGGCTTTGTACTGACAAAAAGTTTACGTGAGGCGGATATCTTCTGTCCGCTTATCATCGTAACCGCGCGGGACGACTATGATTCGCTGCAAAAGGCGTTTACTTTGGGTGCCGATGATTTTATGGTCAAACCGATCAATATGAAGGAACTGCTCGTGCGCACGAAGGCTCTTTTGCGGCGGGCGAAGATTAGTACGGAAAGGAAGATCGTCGTCGGTTCGACGGTACTCGACTTTGAAGGAATGATCGTCAAAACGGAGGGAAAAGAGGTGGTGTTGCCATTAAAAGAATTCAATTTGCTGTTTAAACTTCTTTCCTATCCGGGAAAGATATTTACGCGGCAGCAATTGATGGACGAGATATGGGGGATGGATTCGGAAACGGATGATCGTACGATCAATACGCATATCAATCGGCTGCGCGATAAATTCAATGATAATCCCGATTTTAAAATTGTAACTATACGCGGATTGGGATATAAGGCGGTGAAATGTAATGAAGCATAAGGATTCTTTAAAACAAACGTCGTTGGTATGGTTGTATTTCGCGCTTGTTGCCGTATTAATTCTCGTTATAGTTACGTTGATTATGAGCGCAATCATGTTCCTCTTATTTCGTCGCGGCGATATTCCGCCGGGTCCGGGTATGCTTCCGTTCGATTTTGTTGTTATTCTCGGAGCGATCCTCGGTACAGTCGTTGCCATACTCGTCATAAAACAGATATTTAAACCGATTGAACGGCTCAGCGAGGGGCTGCGCCTCGTTTCAAGGGGAGATTTTTCCGTTCGGCTGAAAGAAAAGAGCATGTTTGGCGCTATACGTGAAATGTATGGTGATTTCAACGCAATGACGCAGGAACTTGCGGGAGTGGAAACGCTGCGGTCAGATTTTGTTTCCAATGTATCGCACGAATTCAAGACGCCGCTCTCGACGATCGAAGGCTACGCAGCCCTTTTGCAAAATAAAGATTTATCCTCGGAAAAGGCGCAGGAATATTTAGCGAAAATTATCTTGAACGCGCATAAGTTGTCCGTCCTTACGGGCAATATACTCAATCTGTCTAAATTGGAAAACCAAAAGAGTTTGCCTAACCAAAAAAACTTCAATTTAGCGGAACAGATACGTAAAACTATACTGATGCTCGAAAGCGAGTGGGCGGCGAAAAATATTTCGTTTGACCTCGTCTTACCGGATGTCCAATACTACGGCGACATGGGAATTTTGTTCCACGTTTGGTACAATTTAATCGGTAACGCCATCAAATATTCCGAACAAAACTGCACCGTCCGCATTGAATTACGGACGGTTCCGGGGAAGATATATGTGACCGTAGAAGATTACGGCTGCGGCATCGGCGCGGAAGCCCTGCCTCACATCTTTGAAAAATTTTACCAGGAAGACACTTCGCATTCAGCCGAAGGCAACGGTTTAGGACTTGCTCTCGTAAAGCGTATAGTAACCCTATGCAACGGCGAAATCCTCGTTAAAAGCGAGCCGAAAAATGGAACGGCGTTTACAGTAATTCTTCCTGTGCAAACGGGAAATGAAAAACCGTGAAAAACAAAAAGCACCTTTTTAACACGTTACGGTGCGAAAAGGTGCTTTTATTGGCAGGGGTGGCTGGATTCGAACCAACGAATGACGGAGTCAGAGTCCGTGGCCTTACCGCTTGGCGACACCCCTATATAGATTACTTTCAATATTTTATCAATTTCGCTTGAAAAAGTAAAGCGTTTTTTCGTATTACTTTGAAATTTTATGAAATTTTTTTATCGGCGGCATTTGTGCCGCCTGAATTTTTGCCTTTGGGTTCTTTTATAAACCGATTGCAGGTTTTAAAATGAATAAAATAATAATTATTCATAAAAATATGCAATAATTACGTTAAAAATGAATATTAATTTTAAAATTTTAAAAAATATGCATTAAAACGTTTGACAAAAAATTCAGGAAGGTATACAATAGCGCCATAAACGAAAAGAAAGAAAGCCGTCAGGGGACGGCAGAAAGGAGATCGAAATGAAAAAACTTGTAACTTTGGCTTTGGTTTGCGTTTTGGGTTTATCCGCGCTGGGCTTTACAGCCTGCGCCGCGGAACCTGTGAAAGTAAAGGTTCTCGACGAAATTTTGCTTACGGAAGAAAGCTATGCTTTCGCGGTTAAAAAAGGCGATACGGAAACTAAGGAAAGCATCGACGCGTTTATGACGAAAATCGAAGAGGACGGCACGCTTGACAGTATTATCAACGAATTTTTCGACGGCACGAGCGATTTTACCTATACAAATCCTTCTTCGAGCAAAGACTGTCTGATGGTTGCCACGAGCGCGGACTTCCCGCCGTTCGAATATAAAGCGGGCAACGCGTTTACGGGCGTGGATATCAAAATCGCAAAACTGTATGCGGACAGCCTCGGCAAAACGCTTTATGTCGACGATATCGGCTTCGACCAGGTAATTTTGGCCATGGGTCAGGATAGTAACGATTACGTGCTGGGAATGGCCGGAATCACGAAAAACGAAGAGCGCGAAAAGTCGATGGATTTCAGCAAAGAATATTATGAATCCGCACAGGTTATCATCGTGAAAGAAAGCGATACCGCTTTCGACGACTGCAAGACTGCTGCGGACGTGGAAGCCGTGTTGAAAGCGCAGCCGAAAAAATATAAAGTCGGCACGCAGAAAGGCACGACGGGATATATGTATTCCAACGGCGACGAAGGGTTCGGTTACGAAGGTTTCGGCAATCTGAAAACCGTGCAGTACGATGCGGGCGCGTTGGCGGTCAAGGATCTTTCCAACGGTAAGATCAATGCCGTCATAATCGACCTGCAACCCGCGCTTATGATTGCGAAAAGCGTGAACGCGACGATTGAATAAGTCATGAAGTGGCAGATTTTTTACGAAGCGTTCTTCGTTCAGGAAGGTTATAAAACATTTTTAGAAGGCTTAAAAAACACCGCTATCATAGCGGTGTTGGGCCTTTTTATAGGTTTTTTTATAGGCGCGCTGATCGCCGTAGTCAAGATAACGCCCGTCAATAACTGGCTGTTTAAAATTCTGCGGGCGATAGGGAATGTATATGTCGCGGTTTTCCGCGGAACGCCGATCGTCGTGCAGTTGCTGCTCATTCACTACGTGCTGTTTCCGCTGGCGGGCATCAATATTCCCGCGTTGGCGGAGGGCTTTATCACGTTCGGTCTGAACAGCGGCGCGTACATATCGGAAATCATGCGCGGCGGGATACTTTCCGTCGATAAAGGACAGATGGAAGCGGGGCGTAGCCTCGGCATGGGATACGTCGCCACGATGGTGCGTATCGTACTACCGCAGGCGATCAAAAACATTCTGCCCACGCTCGGCAACGAATTTATCGCGCTGGTAAAAGAAACCTCTGTGGTGAGCTTTATCACCGTAGTGGATATTTACAAGGCGTTTCAGAGCATTGCGAACAGCACGTACGAATACATCGTTCCCTATCTCATGCTCGCGCTCGTGTATCTCGTGCTGGTGCTTTTGATCACTCTTTTGGTGAAATTGCTCGAAAGGAGGTTGAGGGCAAGTGATAGACGTTAAAAACATCTATAAAAAGTTCGGCAGCCTCGAAGTGTTAAAAGGCGTCAGCTGCAAGATAGAAAAAGGCGAAAAGATCGTTATCGTGGGACCTTCCGGGAGCGGAAAGAGCACCTTTCTGCGCTGTATGAACCTTTTGGAAACGCCCACTTACGGAGAAGTTTGGCTGGAAGGCGAGCTTCTGACGCCGATAGACCCGTATCTGCATTTCGACGTGATACGAAAGAGCAAAACGTATGCCGCTATGCTGGCGGCGGCGAAAGCCGCCGAGCCTTCTGCGGACGAAACGGCGCTCGACGCAGCCGTGATCGCCGAGATCAAGGCGAAAGATCTGCTCAAAAAGCGCGAGGGCAAGGAATACAAGCAGGCTATTTCCGCGCTGTACAAGGAAAATCACCAGGACATCAACAAGGCCCGCATGAAAATGGGCATGGTTTTCCAGCATTTCAACCTGTTTCCGCACCTGACCGTGTTGCAGAACATGACGCTCGCGCCCGTTAAGCTGAAAAAAATTCCGCCCGAAGAGGCGAAGGAAAAGGCGCTTGCGCTTTTGAAGCGCGTGGGGCTGGAAGATAAGGCGGACGTGTATCCCGCCACGCTTTCGGGCGGGCAGAAACAGCGCATCGCCATCGTGCGGGCGCTGGCGATGGAGCCGGACGTCATGCTTTTCGACGAACCGACGAGCGCGCTCGATCCCGAAATGGTGGGAGAGGTGCTCAACGTCATGGTCGATCTGGCGAAAGAGGGCATGACCATGATCGTCGTTACTCACGAAATGGGATTTGCGCGCGAGGTCGCCACGAAAGTGCTTTTCATGGACGACGGCGTCATCAAGGAAGCGAGCAATCCGAAAGAGTTTTTCGAAAATCCGAAAGACGAAAGATTGAAAGAATTCCTTTCCAAAGTTTTATAAGTTTTTTCTTTTGCCAGATCG
>UQZE01000139.1 GCA_900545325.1 uncultured Eubacteriales bacterium | reverse complement strand
CCGTCGCCGACAAAATTGAACGCCAGCACGGCGAGAATAATACATACGCCCGCGGGCACCCAAAGATTCGGATAATTTTCCAGAATATCTTTACCGGCGGCGCCGCTCGTCGCGCCGATCATGGTGCCCCATGCCGCGTACGGAAAGGGCACGCCCAGCCCGAGGTAGGACAGCGTGGACTCATATAAGATGACGCTGCCAAGCCCCAGCGTAGCCTGTACAATAAGCAGCGGCAGTACGTTCGGGATAAGGTGTTTGAATATTTTCCGCGCCGTGGAAATACCCGTTGCCTCGGCGGCGAGCATAAATTCCTGCTCGCGCAGGGACAGGATTTGTCCCCGCACCAATCGCGCCGTACCCGACCAGCCGAATACGGTAAGTATTCCCATAAGGGCGTATATCTTGTTTTCGGCCGGCACACCCCATGTTTCCAGCATAGAGGAGGCGAGCATCAGAATCGGCAGGGATGGCAGACAGTTGAAGATATCCACGATACGCATGATGATCTGATCCACCCATTTGCCGAAATATCCGGAAAACGCGCCGATCACCGTGCCGAGTATCATTTCCGCGAACACGACGATAAAACCGAGCAGCAGGCTGACTCTCCCGCCGTACATGAGCCGCGTAAAAACGTCGTACCCGTACTGATCGGTACCCAGCCAATGCGATACGGAAGGCGGCGTTTTGGAATAAACCTTATAGGCGTCGCTGACTTCGTAAAAGGTATAGGTAACCTGTTCTCCGTTCTCTTCAACGGTTATCTTATGCTCGACGACCGATTCCACCCATTTGTAATCGCCCGTAGCCTGCGTTTCGCCGTAAGGCGAGAAGAGCGGTCCTAAAAAGGCGAACAGGAACAGGAACACAAGCATGACCAGCCCCGCTACCGAAAGTTTGGAGCGAAAGAACCTTTTCATGACCAGTCTGAACGGAGAAATGACCTTTACGTTATCCTCCAGTTCGCCCTCGCCTGCAAAAGAAACGATCTCTTCTGCGTTTTCCTGTTCGGCATGAGGTTCGTTTACGGGGGTATTATTTTCGATCTTTTCCGCCTCGTTTTCAAAAACTTCGGCGGGATTTACTTTCTTTTCGTCCATAACGCCTCCTTACGACAGTTTCACGCGCGGATCCACCACGGCGTACATGATATCGGAAAGCAGCGTACCGATAACGGTAAGTATACTCAAAAACATACAATACGCCATGACGAAAGGCACGTCGCCGTTGACGACGGCGGTATATGCCGCCTTACCTATGCCGTCTATGCTGAACACCTGTTCCGTGATCATCGCGCCGCCGAATAAAGACGGCAGTATGCCCGCGAACAGAGTAGCGAGCGGGATAAGCGTATTCCTGAACGCGTGCTTATAGATGACGGAGTGTTCTGAAAGCCCCTTTGCCCGCGCCGTGCGAATATAATCGGAGTTCATTACTTCCAGCATGTTGGTGCGCGTATAGCGCATCAGCCCGCCGACGGAA
The DNA here is from genome assembly GCA_900545325.1 of uncultured Eubacteriales bacterium. Taxonomy (GTDB): domain Bacteria; phylum Bacillota; class Clostridia; order Christensenellales; family Borkfalkiaceae; genus UMGS775. The sequence continues at coordinate 3,274 of UQZE01000139.1, read as the reverse complement.
AGCAAAGTTAATACGACGATGGGCAACACGAGGTGCCACGCCTGATCGATAAAGAGCGGCAGGCTCGAATTCGGGTCGGAAAGCCCCGAATTCGGGAACCAGCCGAGTTCCACGGAAAACACTTTCAGAAGGAGCGCGCCGAGGAAGAACGACGGGAGCGAAATGCCCATCATTGCGAGCACGGTAACGGTATAGTCGACCGCGCCGTATTGTTTTGTAGCCGAAACGATACCGAGAGGTATCGCTATGATAAACTCCAGCACCGTGGCGATCAGGGCGATCAGAAAGGATACCCCGCTCTTTGCAAAAATTATGCTGACCACGTTGGAGGTCGTTTCGTATTTAGGTGTGGAAATGATAGAGCCGTCCGGCCCGACCATGTCTATCCAGGTAACTTCTCCCGTAGGAACGGAAAGCTGAAAGGAATTGCCGAAGTCCCCCTGCAGGATATTCGACAGCCATTTCAGATACCCTGAAAATATATTAGTATCCAGCCCGTAAGTCGACTGTATCTGTTTTACGAGTTCCGCGACTTGACCGGTGGAGTCCTGCTGCAGCTGCGCCTGATATTTTTTTTCGACGAAATCCAGTCCCGGCTGTATGCGGATAAGCGTATAAATGATGAGAGATACGCCGAGCAGGATGATTACGGAAAGCGCAAGCCTTTTTACGATATATTTTAACATCCGTTAAACAATCGGTATCCGCACGCGGCAAACGCCGCGTACGGACCCTCTCCTTGTTGTATTTATGGTTTATTTGTAATTGACGTTCCAGATTTCAAACAACGGGCCGCAGTAAGGCGACGGCGAACCGTAAAGCGTAGAACCGTCTATCAGTTCGTTATTGTAAACATACATGTTGTTGCGCTGGTAAGTCGGCACTTCGACGTCTATTCTCGCAAGCACGTCGAGCGCTTCCTCATAAATGGGTTTACGCGCGTCTTCCGTCATGTATTTCGTCCCCTCTTCAATGAGATAGCCGAGATAGGTAACGAGTTCTTTCTGATTGAGCGTTGCTTCCTCGTTTGCGACGGTAACGCCTTCGAGCGTATATTTCGGCGTAAAGGTAACCGTGCCGAAGGAATCGCCGAAATCAACGTCTTTCATTCCCTCATACATCGATTTGATGCCGTTGGAAATGACGCTGTTCGCCTGAGACTTATAATGATACACCTGATACATATCGGGATCGGGCGTAGACGTCCATGCGAGGGCGTACACCGCCACGGTGCCAGCGTTTACGTTTGCGATCAAGTTGGTATCCGTAACGACGCGAGCGTCCTCGAAACCGAGCGATTTAAGCAGATCGACCGCCTGCAAATATATGCCGCCCGCAGGGTGCGAGGCCGCGTCGCTCGGCAGCGTCAGCACATATTCGGGCAGATCGCCCGTAAATTTGCCCGTCGCTTCGTCGTATTCGAAACCTGCTTTCTTAAAATATTCGACGGCGGCAGCTTTCGTTTCGTCGAAAGCGTACATTGCCTCGGCGTTTTCGGGATAAGCCCAGGAAACGGTGGTTTGCGAACGGTAAATGACCTGTGCGAGACCGTCGGGATAATATTCATAAACCTTGTCGAGATTGAAAAGCGTGGTCAGCGCGATGCGTTCGTAGAGATTCGGGATCAGCGCCGCGTTGATGCCGATATATCCGTAACCGAGGTTAGGCACGGTAATCGCGGTGAGATTTTTATTCTTGCCGATCTCGGCCATGTTGGCGCTGTTCGCGTCCACGTTGCCGAAGTCGATGGATTTTGCTTTCAGCGCGTCGAGTTCGCCGCCGAGCTCCATACCGACAATGGTAACGTTTTTGATTTTAGCATTGGTGATTTTATCGCCGCCCATCGTTTCAAAATACGTGTTTCTCTCAAGCGTTACGGTCTGGTTTGAATACCCTTTGAAAACGTACGGGCCCGCGCCGAGGGGCGAGTTGTTATACGTTTCGATATGATCGAGGAATTTCGTATCCATTGTCAGGGAAGCGTCTTTGCCAAGGGGAACGCCGTAGTTCACGACTTCCTTCTGCATGGAATTATAATCAAATCCCGCAGTATAGTAATCTTTAGACGCAATGGCAAACGAGAACTGCAAAATTGCTTTGGGATCCTGTTTCGTCAGCACGACGCGCACGCCTTCTTTCTCGTCCCTCGTGAATTTCGTGATGCCCGAGATAGATTTTACGTTGCCAAGTACGGAAGAGGAAAATTTTTCGAAATACGCGTCCTGCACGGTCGTCAGCATGGAATAACCGACGCTTTCGGTCGAATCGATGGTCGAATAATCCACTTTACCGTTCGTCGTATATTTCGCCGCGATCTCGTTCCAGTAATCCTCTACGGTAATGGTATTGATGTCGTATTCTTTGCCCGATACGCCCTTAATTTTTCCGTCCGTTACGGCTCCGTCGCTGAAGCTCCACATATTGAGCGCAAAGGTGACCTTCAACGGGTCGGTATTGACCTGTGCGGCGGTCCATCCTTCGCCGAAGACCTGCGCAACGTACTCGTCGGTCAGATAGTTGGCGACAACATTATCGATAATCGACTGCGCAAAAGGAATTTTAGTCTTTTCGAGTTCAGTCCAGTAAAAGGTAACTCTGTCCTGCGCCACGCCGTCCACAGAAGCCGCACCTTCGCCCGCCGCGAGTATGGCTTCGATCTCCTTAATGACCTGACCTGCGTCCTGAGACTGATATCTGTATTCGTCCAGGCCTAAAATGGGAACGGTGTACATGACGCCGCCGCCGTCATAAGCGGGATCGAGATAGGTGTACATATTGAAGAGCACGTCGTCCGCGGTGATGGCGCTGCCGTTGGAAAATTTCGCGTTCTTTTTCAGTACGAATTCGTAAACGACGTAATCGCCCTCCGTATACGTGTCCTTTTTATCGAACGTTTCCAGATCGTCCGTATAATAAATTTCATACGATTCCGCTACGGACGCATGATCGTTGTCCGCGACGAGCGCTCCCGTGGGATCGTTCGACAAAAGGTTCGCGAAAATATAATTCACGACCTCCTGATCGTAACCGTTAGACACCAGGAACGGGTTGAACACGCCGTCTAAAGTGCTTGTCTGCAAAACGAGTGAACGGGTTTCCGGATCGTACGCCTGTTTGCCGTCCTTTTTACAAGCCACGGCAAAGCATGCGCTCGCCGCCAAAACGGCTCCGAACGCCACGCTCAGAAGTTTTGTGAGATGCTTTTTCATAGTAAAAATACCTCCTGATACAATATAATTGACCGAGAAAGTGCGGTAATTGGAATAGCACTTTC
>UQZE01000138.1 GCA_900545325.1 uncultured Eubacteriales bacterium | reverse complement strand
AACCTAAGACGCCCCGTTCGAATTCGAACGGGGCGTCTTAGGTCAGTTTTTACGGTCTGTTTGATTTTTCGGTTATGATTTTATCGATTTTGATTATCTTATAATTTTTTCCCTCTTCCAGACACTTTCCGCAGCTGTTGCAACGTTTTTTCGGATCGAGGTCGCAAGCTTCGCATTCCCAGCATTCCGTACATTCCCTGTCGTATAAAATACACTTTTCTCCTTTCATAAGACACCTCGGTTACATAATTTATCATAAAAATTTTCTTTTGTCAATCGCAAATCGCAAACAAATGTTTGACAACGTTTTTTTTTTGTGATAAAATAACGATATGAGAAATACCGAAGTAAAAGTAACGGAAGTTTATAACTACGTAAAAAACTATCTGGAGCAGAATTCTTTTCCGCCCAGCGTGCGGGAAATCTGTGCCGAAGTCGGCATCAAATCCACCGCGACGGCCTACGCGTATCTCGAAAAACTGCAAAAGCAGGGACTTATCACCAAAACTCCCGATAAAAAACGCGCGTTTTCTCTTACGCAGAAAACGAATACTTTTGAAAGCATACCGCTTGTCGGCGTTGTTACCGCGGGCACGCCGATCCTTGCCGTGGAAAATTTTGAAAATTATTATCCCCTGCCGCCCGAATTCAGCAATTCGGAAAACGATCTGTTCATGCTTCGCGTTCAGGGCGACAGTATGATCGAGGCGGGAATATACGACGGAGATAAAATTATCGTAAAGCGGCAGAATACTGCCGACAACGGGGATATCGTAGTTGCCCTTATCGAGGACAGCAGTACGGTCAAAAGATTTTTCAAGCGGGATAATAAGATCGTTCTTCATCCGGAAAACCAGGCGTTGTCGGATATTGTGCTCGACGACGTAGTCATACTCGGTATCGTCCAGGGGCTTTACAGGAAATTTTAATATAAAAGCAGGCTCGGCCTGCTTTTTTATTTGCCGCCGAGCATAATATACTGTGCGACGATTACATAGTTTTTTAAATCCCGTTCGTCAAGGCCTCGGAAAAGAAAAAGTTCATTCCATAATCTTTCGCTCCCTTCTACCGTGAAATATCCCGTTGCCAAATCGAGGCCGACGAAAATTTTATTTTTCTTGTTTCGCCCCTTATATAAGGCTCTGCCTTTCCCCTCGTTTTCAACGTAGAAAGATATCGGCTCAGGATCTACGTTTTCGGGAAGTTTTTCGCGGAAGTGCGCATTGTTCATGATATTGTATGCGATAATTTCGCCTGCCGCACTTCCCTCGATCGGCGTAAGCCGATAATTTTTACGGAGATATTCCGCAACCTCTTGCCCCGTTTTTCTGTTCGGGCTGAGTTTGCCTATATACCTTTCCGAAAGCCGCTTCCACTCCGCTAAGTTTTTTTTATTTACCGCTTTTGTGATCATATTAAAAAGTCAGATTTTTTAAAGCGATCTTTATGTGTTCGTACGTCAGTCCGCCCTGCATGTAAGCGATATAAGGTTCTTTTATCGGCGCGTCGGCGGATAGCTCGATCGAGGCGCCCTGCACAAAACACCCCGCCGCCATAATGACCTGATCTTCGTATCCAGGCATATCCCATGGCAGAACCTCCACATAAGAATCGACAGGCGAATTTTGCTGTATATTGTTTATGAAAGCGATAAGTTCTTTTTCCGTGTGGAATTTTATCGCGCGGATGATGTCCCCCGCCTCTTCGTCGAGCGCGGGCGAAGTTTCATATCCCAACTCCTCAAGAACGGCGCCCGCCAGCAGCGAGCCTTTGAGCGATTCTTTCACGGTATGCGGCGCGATAAACAAACCTTGGTAAAAATATTGATAGGTAAAGGCGTAGGAGCCGACTTCGCCGCCTATTGACGGCGCGGTCAATCTGTTCTGCACGAGTTTTACGTAATTTTCTTTTCCCGCAATATATCCGCCCGTAGGCGCTATGCCTCCGCCGATATTCTTTATAGCCGATCCTGCGATGAGATCTACGCCGACTTCGGTGGGTTCTTTTATGTTTATGAATTCTCCGTAACAGTTATCCATGAAGATGCATCCCAGAAAGCCGCAGCTACGGATAAAAGAAACGGCGTCCTCTATTTCGGCGATGGTTAGTGCGTTGCGCCATTCGTATCCGCGGCTTCTCTGCATGAAGACTATTTTCGGTTTATTGTGCGACAGATAATTTTTGACCGCAGTCTTGTCTATCGCGTTGTTTTTCAGCGGTATGATGTCGAATTTGACTCCGAAATCCTTCAACGAACCGTCTCCTTCGCCGTTGATGACGTCGGCAAGCGTATCGTAGGGCGCGCCCGTAACTGATACGAAAGTATCGTTCGGCCGCAGGATCCCGTATAAAGAGAGTGATATCGCATGCGTTCCGCTGACGATATTCGGCGAATAAACGGCCGTTTCCGCGCCGAAAATATCGGCGAGCACGGCGTTTAGCGTATCCCGCCCCTCGTCGCCGTAGCCGTAGCCGGTTGTGGGATTGAAATGTCTCAGCGCCAGCTTATGTTTTTTGAACGCGCGGAGCACTTTTTCCGTATTGTAAAGAGAGTTTTTTTCTAATCTTTCAAATTGTTTTTGCAGTTTTTTTTCGCATTTTTCTATCAGTTTGTCGTCTATCATAATAAAGATAATACCTTTTGCGTGTCCGCTCGTATATTTTCCGCCTGCAGATATTGCAAACCCGCAAGCCTTTTAAAAAAAGTTATCTGTCTTTTTGCGTAGCGGCGGGAATTTTGTTTGATGAGTTCTTTCGTTTCTTCGAGCGTCGCGGTTCCGTCGAGCAGGCTGAGCGTTTCCTTATAGCCGATCCCTTGCATCGCCTGACAGTTTCGCCCGACGAGACCGCAAAGTTTTTGCACCTCGTCCTTCAATCCGTTCAGAAACATCAAATCTACCCGCTCGTTGATCCTGCGGTACAGCTCTTCGCGCGGGCGGTCATAGCAGACCGCAACGTAATCGTACCGCGGCGTTTTCCCGTCGTTATACTGAGATTTCGCTTTACCGCTCGTTTCGTATATTTCCAGCGCGCGGATAACCCGTCTGACGTCGTTTTTATGAAGTTTTTCCGCTGTTTCTGGATCGGCCGCCGCCAACAGAGCGTAAAGTCTGTCGTTTCCGTATTCCGCCAGGATTTTCTCGTACTTCGCGCGTATCGCCTCGTTTTTCGCGGCGTTGCCGTAAGAATAGTCGTAAAGCAGGGCGTTGATATAGAACCCCGTTCCCCCGCAGACGACGGGAATTTTACCTTTTGAAAGGATTTCGTCTACTTTGGGGCGCGCGAGCGCTTTATAGTCGGAAACGCTGAATTCTCCGCCGCTTTCGACAACGTCTATCATATGATGTTTTACTCCCTCCATTTCTTTTTCGGAGGGTTTTGCGGTACCGACGTCGAACCCCTTATAAATATACATGGAATCTGCTGAAACGACTTCGGAGGCCAAAGCCTTTGCCAGACTTACCGCAAGCGCGGTCTTGCCCGAAGCGGTCGGACCGCAGACGATCAGTATTTTATTGTTTACACGATCCGTTTGAACCATTTATCGATTTCCGTTCTGCTGATTTTTACGGCGACGGGCCTGCCGTGCGGGCACTTTAAGCCGAGGTTGCCTTTCATGAGCCGCATGAGTTCGGCTATGTCCTTTTCATCTAGCCTGTCGCCCGATTTTATCGCGGATTTGCAGGCTTTGCCTGCGAGTTTTTCCCTGACGATATTTGGTACGGTTTCTTTTTTGAAAAAGTTAAGATCGGACATGCAGTCGTCGAGAAATTCCTTGATATTCATTTCGGCTATATCCGAAGGCAGGGCCGATATCTTATATGTGTTATACCCGAATTCGGATATTTCGATGCCCAGTTCTTCGAGATAATTCATTTTCGATTTCAAAAACGAATCTTCGTCGTTATTTACTTTGAATACGTAGGGCACGAGCAGCGTCTGAACGGCCAGCTCCTTGTTCAGCGCCTTTTCGTAAAAGCGGTCGAAGAGCACGCGCTCGTGCGCCGCGTGCTGATCGATCAAAAACATATCCTGTCCGTCTTCGAAAATTAAATAAGTATTGAGAGCCTGGCCGATCAGTACGAGCGGCCTTTCGACGGGGATTTCCTCCTGCTTTTTCTTTACGGGCGGTATCTGCTCCTCCCGTTTGCTTTGATAAAGTTCTTCTATGAATTTTTTATTTTCTTCAAAGATATCCCGCGCCTTTTCGCTGGGTTCCGCGGCTTTTGCTATATCCTCTCCGGACGGAGAATCCGCATGCGTGTGATCGTGAAATACGAGCATATCGCGTTTCGGCAGCTCGTATTTAGGATAGGGTCTTGCGATATCGTGTTCGGCAAATTCTTTTTTAATCGGCTTTTCAGCTTTTTCCGTCGGTTCCTCGCGAAAGAAAATTTCCGTCCTTTCCTCGGTGTTCCCTTTGACGATATCGACCGCTTCGCTGCTCCCGTCTAAAACTTTGGATACGACGGAATAAACGCTGCCGTAAATGATCTGGTTATTTTGGAAACGCACGTCCGTTTTATTCGGATGAACGTTTACGTCCACAATTTCGGAAGGTACGGTCAGATCGAGCACATAAAACGGATACTGGCGTTTCATGAGATAGGCGCCGTAAGCGTTGGTTATGGCGGAAGACAAAGTCGTGTTGGAAACGTATCTTCCGTTGACGAACATCGACTGGTACGTTCTGTTCGGCTTGGTGAAATGATGTTTTCCGATATAGCCTTTGAGGCGTATCAGATCGGAAGAGCACACGTCTGAACT
>UQZE01000137.1 GCA_900545325.1 uncultured Eubacteriales bacterium | reverse complement strand
TTTCGTTGTAAAAATGTATCGCCCGCATGATCGCACGGCCGTTTACTTTTTCTTTCAGTCCGGGGAGGGCGGCGTAAAACTCGTCTTCGTCCACCTCGATCAGTCTTTCTTTTCCGAAATACGCGCTCACCGCGCCCATTTCGTCCGTGATGGAGGCGTATTCCCCCGTAAGAAGTTTATGGTCGCCGCCGGTATCGACAAGCACGAGCGTATATTCGTCGAGATCGCACTCGATATGTCTAGGCTCCACATCGCCCTTCTTTCTGAAATCGAGCAAAGTCAAGCCGCCGAACGCGATGGCGCTCTGATCGAGCAGTCCGCAGGGCTTGCCGAAATGCACGTTTTCCGCATACTGGGATATAAAGACCTTTTCCTTTTCGCTCACTTTCCCGTCGTTATAGAGGAAATTGAGAATTTCGCATATGAGTATCTCAAAGGAGGCCGAACTCGAAACGCCCGCGCCGCCCGCGACGTTGCTCGTGGTCAGGGCGGTAAATCCCCCCGCTTTATAGCCGCGTTTCAGAAAGCCTTCGCATATACCTTTCACGAGCGCGTCGGAAGAGCCGTGCGGCATTTCCCGATCGGAAAAAATATCCACCACCACGTCGGGATATCCTTCCGATTTTACGGTGATCACGCCGTTTTCTTCGGGCAGAAACATCGCGATCGTATCGAGGCTGATCGCGCAGCCCACGGCGACGCCGCCGTTATGGTCGGTATGATTGCCGATCACTTCCACGCGGCCGCTCGAAGAGGCCATGTATCCCGTTTTGCCGGTTTCCGCTTTAAAGCGCGCGATAAGCTTTTCATAGCGCGCGAGCTGCGCCGCGCTGCACTCTCCGTACAGCGCGGCGAAACAATCTTTCACATCGTCCGCGCAGCGGACGATCTTTTTATCGAATCCCATAGTCCGTCCCTCTTGTTTTTTTACAGTATAACAGATTTTTCCTTTCCTTGCAATCATTTTAAATTCCTTTTCGGCGCGCAAATGTCTTGACAATAAAGTTTATTATATATTATAATATTAACATCTGAATTTTCGGATATTTTACGGAGGCTTTATGGACTATAACAAGATCGAGAAAAAATGGCAGGAATACTGGGAAAAGGAAAAGATAAACTGTTTCAACCCGAAAAATATCGATAAGAAATATTATTGTCTGGAAATGTTTTCCTATCCTTCGGCGGCAAAACTGCACGTGGGCCATTGGTATAACTACGGTCTTACAGACAGCTTTGCGCGCTACAAACGGATGAAAGGATTCGAGGTCTTTCAGCCCGTAGGTTTCGACGCGTTCGGCCTCCCCGCGGAAAACTATGCGATAAAGACGGGCGTGCACCCGAAGGACTCCACGCTGAAAAACATAGAAAACATGGAAGAAACCCTGCGCGAGATGGGCGCGATGTTCGACTGGAACTCGGAAGTCAAAACTTGCGAGGAAAATTATTACAAGTGGACGCAGTGGCTCTTTTTGAAACTTTACGAAAAGGGGCTCGCTTACCGTAAAGCGGCGCCCGTCAACTGGTGCCCTTCCTGCAACACCGTGCTCGCCAACGAACAGGTCGTGGACGGACAGTGCGAACGCTGCCACAGCACGGTAGTCAAAAAGAACCTCACGCAGTGGTTTTTCAAAATAACGGATTATGCAGAAGAACTGCTGAACGGCCTAAGCGATCTCGACTGGCCGGAAAAGACCAAAGCCATGCAGCGCAACTGGATCGGCAGATCTTCGGGCGGCGAAATAGAATTCGCTACGGAAAGCGGCGATAAATTCAAAGTATTTACCACCCGTGCGGATACGCTTTTCGGCGTGAGTTTCGTCGCTCTGGCCCCCGAACATCCGCTCGTCGCAAAACTGACCGCACCCGAATGTAAGGAGGCCGTGGAAAAATATATTTACGAAACCTCCAAAGCCTCCGAGATCGACAGGCTTTCCACCGTCAGGGAAAAGACGGGCGTTTTTATCGGCGCTTATGCGATCAACCCGATTAACAACAAAAAAGTTCCCATTTTCGCCGCCGATTACGTGTTGTATTCTTACGGCACGGGCGCGGTCATGGGCGTTCCCGCACACGACGACAGGGACTTTGTTTTCGCAAAGAAGTACGATCTGCCCGTCGTGCGCGTAGTCAAGGGCAAGGACGGCGAAAACGACGAACTCCCCTTTACGCAGTACGGCATCACGATCAACAGCCAGAAATTCGACGGCATGACCTCGGAAGAGGCGAAGAAAGCCATCGTCAACGAGCTCGTCAAGCAGAACAAGGGCGAACATAAGATCAATTACCGCCTGCGCGACTGGCTGGTATCCAGGCAGAGGTACTGGGGCGCGCCTATCCCCGTTATCCATTGCGACAAATGCGGCATAGTCCCCGTTCCCTATAAAGATTTACCCGTAAAACTTCCTTACGACGTGGAGTTTAAACCCGACGGAAAATCGCCGCTCGCAAAACACGAAGGTTTCATGAACGTGAAATGTCCGGTCTGCGGCGGAGACGCGCACAGGGATCCCGATACGCTCGATACTTTCGTCTGTTCGAGCTGGTATTATCTGAGATACCCCGACGCGCACAATGCGAAGGAGCCGTTCGGCAAGGATATCGTAGACAAGATGCTGCCCGTCGATAAATACGTAGGCGGCGCGGAACATGCCTGCATGCACCTGCTCTATTCGCGTTTCATCACGAAGGCGCTCAGAGATATGGGGTATCTCGACTTCGACGAACCTTTTAAGTCCCTCGTGCACCAGGGCGTGATCTTAGGCCCCGACGGCATGCGCATGAGCAAGACGCGCGGCAACGTGATTTCCCCCGACGAATACATCAAGCAATACGGTTCGGACACTTTCCGCCTGACGCTGATGTTCGGGTTCTCTTATACCGAAGGCGGTCCGTGGAGCGACGACGGGATAAAGGCCATAGGCAAATTCCTCGACCGTATCGAACGCCTCGCCGATAAAGTCTGCAAGCTGAAGACGGAAAAGAACGGAAATTTCTCAAAAAATGAAAAAGATCTCGATTATGTGAGAAACTATACTATAAAGTGCGTCGACAAGGATATGGATACTTTCTCTTTCAACACCGCCGTCGCCCGCATGATGGAGTTTCTGAACGCGCTCTATAAGTACGACGCGATCGAGGAAAAGAACGCGAAATTCATGAAAGAGGCGTTTTCCGACTTCATTTTGCTGCTCGCTCCCTGCGCGCCGCATTTTTCCGAAGAGATCTGGGAAATCCTCGGCAACAAACGCTCGGTATTCCTTTCCCCTTATCCCGTCTGCAACGAGGCGGCGCTTGTAAAAGACGAAGTGGAAGTCGCGGTGCAGTTCAACAGCAAGATGCGCGGACGACTGGTGATCCCCACGGGGCTTGACCAGGAAGCGATCAGAAACATCATTCTGACCGATGAAAAAATCGCGCCCATGCTCGAAGGCAGGGAAATCAAAAAGCTGATCGTAATCCCCAACAGGCTGATCAACGTCATTATATAGTAAAAAGGTAAAATATGGCTGAAAGAAAAAAGAAAACAACAAACGGGGAAACCGAGATAGAGCCGGGTGCGGAGAAAACGGCTCCCGCGCCGGAAGAAACGGCAGCCACGGCAGTTCTAACAGAAACCGAACCGCCTCAGCAGAAAAAACGCGCCCCGCGCAAAAAAGCGGCGGCGCCTTCTGCGGAGGAAATCGAAGTCCGTGCGGAAATCTCGGAGGAAACCGTGATCGAAACGGCTGAAACCGAAGCGCCGCAGGAGGAAAAGGACGTGCAGCAGCTTTCCATGGATCTCAAGGAAAGCGATGCGCCGCCCATGAAGTCGTATTACGAGCTGGAAGACGAAAAGGAAGACAACGACATTGTATTTCTCTGGAAAGCGCTGAAAAGCAAATTCAAAAGGGATAAGACGAAGAAGAAAAAGAAAAAGTTCAATCCCCTGCCTTCCGTGCACGCGACGCGCTATCATCCGCCGCTCAATCTCGGTCTGAACGAGGAGCAGCTGAACGAGCGTTTTGAAAACGATCTCGTGAACCGTGTGGAAAACAAATATTCCAAATCGTATAAAAGCATTTTTATCGGGAATATTTTTACCTTCTTCAACCTGCTCGGCCTGCTGTGCACCATCGCGCTTATCGTCTGCCACGCGGAAATTAACCGCTTTATGTTCTGCCTCGTATATCTGGCGAACATCAGTATCGGCATCATTCAGGAGATTAGGGCAAAGCGTTCGATAGAAAAGCTTTCCCTGATGTCAAGCCGTTCGGCAAAAGCCATCCGCAACGGCGTGGAAACGGAGATTTCCACGGGCGACATCGTGCTCGACGATATCCTCCATTTCACCATAGGCAATCAGATATCGACCGACTCCATCATCGAAGAAGGCACGGTGGAAGTCAACGAATCGCTTCTTACGGGCGAATCGGTGGCGATAAAAAAGACCGTAGGCGACGAACTGTTTGCAGGAAGTTTCATCACGAGCGGCAACTGCCTTGCGCGGGCGAATAAGGTCGGCAAGGAAAATTACATCGAGATCCTTTCCGCAAAGGCGAAAAAATACAGAAAACCGCATTCCGAACTGATGCGCTCCATTCAGCTCATCATCACCGTGATCGGTTTTCTGATCGTTCCCATCGCCATCGGCATGTTCTTCAAACTGATGCAGACCGATTCCAACTGGGTTTCGGTGGTCGACGGCACGGTCGCCGTCATTATCGGCATGATCCCTGCGGGCATGATGCTTCTCACCAGTTTGGCGCTGGCCGTCGGCGTAATAAGGCTTGCGCGCAACCAGACGCTCGTACAGGACCTTTAT
>UQZE01000136.1 GCA_900545325.1 uncultured Eubacteriales bacterium | reverse complement strand
CCTACACGACGCTCTTCCGATCTCGAGCGGATGCGCCATAGAATGCACGATACCGAGGCCGACGTTGGAAAACGCCATGCCCGCCACGTAAGAACCGTAAGCCATCCCCTCTCTCGCCTGCACGTCCTTACCGTTATCCACGGCGTTTTTAAGGTTTTCCGCAATGAATTTGATGCTGTTCCAGCAAAGCAGATCCGTCAGCGGATTTGCGGCAAGCGTGATATAACCTTCAATGGCGTGCGTAAGCGCGTCCATGCCCGTGGAGGCGGTCAGACCCTTCGGCATGCTCATCATCATTTCCGCGTCGTTGAAAGACAAAAACGGTATGTCGTTGGGATCGACGCAGACGAGTTTCCTGTGCGCCGCTTCGTCCGTGATGACGTAATTGATGGTAACTTCCGCCGCCGTGCCCGCCGTAGTTGCAAAACAAATCATCGGAAAAGCTTTGTTTTTCGTCGGAGCGTTCCCCTCAAGGGAAACGACGTCCGCAAATTCGGGATTGTTCGCGATGATCCCGACGGCCTTGCCCGTATCTATAACCGAACCGCCGCCGACCGCGACTATCACGTCGGGGTTGAACGCCTTGAACGCCGCAAGCGCGTCCTTTACGTTTTTCGTGGTGGGGTTTGCCTTGACGTCGTCAAAAACTTCGTATTTCACATCTGCCTTGTCGAGTTCGTCGAGCACCATCTTCGCCACGCCGAATCTGATCAGATCTTTGTCCGTAACGACAAAAGCCCGCTTCATGTTCTTTCTCGCAAGTTCGCCCGCAAGCTCCTTTCTGCAGCCCGCGCCGCAGTAGCTGATTTCGTTTAAAATCGTCCTTGCCATGATTTTCCTCCTTTTACGGAAATTTTTTCTTTAAAATTATTTTAACCTTGCGCGTGCGATTTGTCAATACGTGCAAACAAAACTGCAAAACGGACACATTCCTTAAGCAAAATGAACACAAACGCGCAAAAGCGGCGGTCCGCAAACCGCCGCTCGGCTCATTACTTATTGGGTTTAAATCCCGTGCTCTGCGCCGCAGAAGGCGCGACGCCCACGGATATATTGTCCTTCTTTCTGTCGCGGAGCGCCTTGATCGGGTTTTCCGCGGTTTCAAAACGATAATCCGTCCCCTTCTTTTCTATATATTCCTTTATCACGGTATGCGACGGAACGGAATTGATCGGCGAATTGACGAGTTTCTGATATTGGAAATATCTTCCGTCCGGTTTGATGTCGGAAATATTTTTGTAGTCGGCCTCGACGCCCGTGAACTGTACCGTATCGTTCAGAATCCCGCGCACGTAATCGATATTTTCATGCAAAGATACCGGAGCGGGGAAAGTTCCGTCCCCGATGATTGCGGTATGATCTTTCTTTTCGTATTTTTTAAGGAGTTTCTCCGCCGCATGCAGGTGGGAAATCTCCGTTACGAGGAACTCTTCCCAGATCTTTTTGATGCGCCTGTCCGTTTCCGTTTCGAAACACGACCAATACAGGTAACATTCCACGTATTCGTGCCACAGCATCATCTCGAACCAGCCCGCAGTGCTGTCCATCAGCGATCCGTACTGCGTAACGTGCTCCTCTTCCACAAGGCATATCTCCTCGTAGAGTTTTCTACCCTTGTCGTTTTTATAGAAGCCCGATTGATTCATATAATAGTTCATGGTCTGCTGTTCCGCCGCGGTGATGATCATCGTGTCGAGTACGGTCTGCTTGTCGCTTTTCAGCCCGATAATATTGCGTTTGACGTTATCCACGGGGTGGCGGTGATGTGCGACGGTCGGGCGCCCCGGCATGATCTCGGTATATCTGCCAACCAGATTTTCGGCGTGTATGCCGTCGTCCTCTTCCAAAAGATCGGCATAACGATAGAGATGGTCAAAATCCTCCAGAAGGGCAAAATCGAGCGCTTTTTTTACGTGAAAATCCTTTTCGCGCTTGGCGAGCTCCGCCGTAAGGTCCACGGCAAGCTGTTCGTAGGCGATGGTCGTTTCCAGAATCGTTTCGTCGACGGGTTTGAGCATGGAAAGTTTTTGCTGCTGCTGTTTTTCGACGAATCGGCAGAGTCCGAGGCTCTGCCTGAGCGCGAGATCGTCGGTATGGCGCATGAAACAATGCGAAAACCAGTTTGCATCGTATTCCGTACCGTTCATTAAAATGATGCGCGTTTTGGTATAGGGATCGGTTTCGTTTTTGTCGTAAGCTTTGGGATACATGTCTTTCCAGTTTGTCAGCGACGCTTCGAGATCGATCGGTTTTTCAGAAAAAGGGTTCATATTCGAAATACCTCCATGACGGCTTTACGCCGAAGATAATCCGATTATTTCCGATTTTCAACTTTTTATACCGCCCGACGCCGTTAATAAAAAACGGCCCTCGCGGAGGACCGTTTTTTTATTTCAGCCAAAGCCAAAGGAGAAGTATAGTCAAACCGAAACCGCAGAGAATACAGATCAGCATCGGCAGATATGCGCGGACGGCGCCCAAAAACGCCGCGCGCTTTTCTTTTCTGCCGAGTTTCAGTTCGTCAGCTTTTGCTTGTTTTTTCTTTTCTTCCTCGCTGACGTACCATGGCATCCCCTCTACGTTCATATTGACGATCGTACGATCGTCCGTTTTATCGTTTTTCTTCTTCAATATCTTTCATTTCCTTGTCGTACAGATGGCAGGCTACGAAATGCCCCTCGGTCTGTTCTCTGAACTCCGGAGCGACTTTTTTGCATATATCCATACAATGTTCGCAGCGCGTGTGAAATTTACACCCCGAAGGCGGATTTGCCGGGCTGGGGATATCGCCTTTCAGAATTATTCTTTTCATCTTCGTGCGGGGATCGGGCACGGGCACCGCGGAAAGCAGCGCTTTCGTATAGGGATGCAAAGGCTCTTCGAATATCTTTTCCGTAGGTCCTTTTTCCACCATGCTTCCGAGATACATCACGCCTACTTCATTGGAAATATGTTTTACCACGGAAAGATCGTGCGAGATAAAAATATAGGAAAGTCCGTTTTCTTCCTGGAGTTTTTTAAGCAGGTTAATGATCTGCGCCTGCACGGAAACGTCCAGCGCGGACACGGGCTCGTCGCAGACGATAAGCTGCGGCTTGAGCGCAACCGCGCGCGCTATGCATATCCTCTGCCGCTGTCCGCCTGAAAATTCGTGCGGATAACGGTTGTAATAATACGGGCGGAGCCCGCAGCTTTCCATGACTTTTATCACGTAATCGCGAAGTTCGTTTTTAGGCACGATCTTATGCTGCAGCACAGCCTCGCCGATAATCTCCCCCACCGTCATTCTCGGAGACAGCGAAGAATAAGGGTCCTGAAAAATAACCTGCAGACTGGGCCGCAGCAAACGCATTTTACGCTTGCTGTAACCGGTGATGTCCTGCCCGTTGAAAACGACTTTGCCTTCGGTAATGTCGTAAAGTTTCAAGAGCGTGCGCCCCATTGTGGTTTTGCCGCAGCCCGACTCGCCTACAATGCCGAGCACGCTGCCGCGTTTCAGCTTAAAGCTCACGTCTTCCACGGCGTGTACGCATACGGTTACTTTGCCCGTAAGGCTTTTTTTCAGCGGAAAATATTTTTTCAGATGCTCGACTTCGAGAATATTATCCTCCGTCCGGCCGTCAACAGCCTGCACGTTATCGGGATTTTCGTTCATAATAACCTCTTAAACTTTTTCCGCATACCGATAGCACGCCACGCTGTGCGTGGGGCTGACCTGTACGGTTTCGGGATATTTCCCCGCACACGCCTTTACGCATTTATCGCAGCGTTCCCTGAAATAGCAATAATCGGGAAGATTGACGGGATTGGGCACGTTGCCGGGAATATTATAAAGCTTGTCCACCTTTTTATTGACGACAGGCTTGCTCTTCTGCAAACCTACGGTATAAGGATGGAGAGGGTGAAGGAAAATTTCCTCCGCCGTCCCCTGTTCGATCACCCGCCCCGCGTACATAACGACCACATAGTCCGCCATTTCCGCGATTACGCCCAGATCGTGCGTGATAAGCATGATGGAACCGTCGATCTGCTCCTTGATATTTTTAAGCAGTTCGAGGATCTGCGCCTGGATGGTAACGTCGAGTGCCGTCGTCGGTTCGTCCGCGATGACAAGACGCGGATTGCAAGCCAGCGCCATGGCTATCATAACGCGCTGGCGCATTCCGCCCGAAAGCTCATGCGGATAACATTTATATACGTTTTCGGGCATAGCCATGCCCACGAGTTTGAGCATTTCAAGCGAATGATCTTTTGCTTTATGTTTATCTTTATCGTTGAAGTGCAGGGCGTATACTTCGTCGAGCTGCTGACCTATCGTAAAAACGGGATTGAGGCTGGTCATAGGCTCCTGAAAAATCATTGCGATCTCTTTACCTCGGATTTTATATACTTCGGAAAGCGGCATTTTAGCCACGTCATAGACTTTTCCGTCCTTTGCGGCAAAGCGGACGGAGCCTTCCACGATCTGTCCCGAAGGCCCCTGCACGAGCCGCATGAGCGAAAGGCTTGTGATGGATTTACCGCAGCCCGATTCTCCGACCACGCCGACTATACTCTTTTTCGGTATGGAAAAGGTAACGCCGTCCACAGCTTTTACCGTGCCCACATCCGTAAAAAAATACGTTTTAAGGCCGTCGAACTCCACGATGTCGTCGTCGTTTTCCATTTTGGAAACATACTCTTCTTCAGGTACGTTTTTGCGGTTTTTCTTTTTTTCGAATTCCTTGACCGCCGCGCGGTTGCGTTTCGCTATTTCGCGCTCGTCCTTTACGGAAAGGGAATGTTCGTCCTTTTTGAAGAACCTTTCCTTTATCTTTTCAATGAACTTCATGTTTTCACCTTTTCGCCTTTGGATCGAACGCGTCCCTCAGCCCGTCGCCGACAAAAT
>UQZE01000135.1 GCA_900545325.1 uncultured Eubacteriales bacterium | reverse complement strand
TTGAACGCCATGCAGATGCCGTCCACGTTCTTGGGGAAGAGTTCGTTGTTCTGTTCGAACGCCAGCCATTTGAGGAACTCGACGGCCAGCTGCTTGTTGCCGCGTTCCGCCACGACGATGGAATCGCGCCCTGCGGTGTCGTATACGCAGGTAACGGGGTTGCCGTTTTCGTCCGTCTTCGCCCCTTCGAGAATGGGCGCGGCCATCATGCCGATCTCGCAGTCGAAACTTTCCTTCATGTCCTCGCCGATCTCGTTTGAAATCCAGCAGGTGGCGGGCATCATGGCGCCCTGCCCCGCGGCGAACGCCATGTCGGCTTCGAGGTAGGTCAGGCCTTCCGAACCGGGTTTAACGTATTTGCTCTTGTTTACGCAGACGAGGTCGTACCACGCCTGATACGCGTCCTTGTGATAGGGATAAACTTCGGGATTGTAAACGTCCATGTCGTCCTTGCCCGGATTCCAGCCCCTCTCGTATTCCTCTTCGCCCGCAAGCTGCATCCACCAGGCGTTGATCATGCCGTCCCAAAGATAGCTCTCCGTGCCGGAGAATACGAAGGGATAGACCTTTTCCCCGCTCGCATTGGTCGCGTTGCTGTTGTAAATTGTTTCGCACAGCGTTTCGAGTTCTTCGTACGTTTCGGGAACTTCCCATCCGTATTTGTCGAAGAGCGTCTTGTTGTAGGCGATGCCGCCTACGCCCTGAATGAGGGGGACTTTATAGAACTTGTTGTTGTACATCGCCGTAGGCAGCGAGGACGTCGCGACGAGGTCCTGGAACTTGATGGCGAGATTATCCCTGTTCGTATCGTAATAGATCGTCTGCCCGTACAGATCGTTCGTAAGATCGGCGATCAGCCCCTGGCTGGAGAGATACTGCCAGGGAATGTCGTGGCAGATGTAAATGTCGTCCGGCGTGTTGGGGGCCTGCAGTTTCTGTTCGAGAAGCGTCTGGAACTGCGAAGCGTCCGTAGAGGGTTTCAGCACGACGTCGATGCCGGGATAATCGGCTTCGAACTTCGTTTCCATTTCCTTGAGCCATTCGTCGCCGTAGCCGCCCTTGAAATACATGATGTTGAGCGTCTTGTTGAGGAAAGTGGACGGATCCGCGAGGTTTCTCTCCACCCAACCGCTGCGGTCGGAAGTATCCACCTGATCGGGAACTTCGTTGTTGTTGCCGCCGCCACCGCCGCCGCTGTAACAGCCGCCGAACGCGGCCATCGAAAACACGAGGCAGAGCGCCATCGTCAAAATTTTAACAATCGTTTTTTTCATCGTTTAAACTCCTTTTATTATTTCGCGCAGCGCGCGATGATCTCAGTTCAAAAACATCCTTACCTGCGAGATCTTCGCAGTGGCGCCGCTTTCCGTTTCCAGCACCACGCGGATGCTCTGCACGTCCTTTCCCCCGCCGACCGTGAAATCGGCGTTCTTCGTCGCCTTTCCGTCCGCCGCGGAAAATTCCATGACTTCCGTGCGGCCGACCACCCGGAATTTCGGGCTGACGGTGTTGACCGCTCCTGATAAAAATTCCACGTAAACCTTGCATTTGCCGCTGCCCGTAACTTCCGCCATCACTTCGAGATTAAAGGAAAAACCTTCATACTGCGAGGTGACGACCTGGCTTATCTTACCGTCGGACGAAATCACGGCGCAATTGCTCCCCTTTTCGGCGTTTTCCGTCGTCCAGGACGTGATGTCGGCGTTCTTCATGTTCTTGACGGTGAAGTCCTGCACGAACTGGCTGTTCGAAATATAGTTGGTTTCCGGTATGAACCCCGTGCCGAGGTCGGTGCCCGTGGGACCGGTGACGGAGGAATCGTCCACCTCGCCCTTTTCCACGGGATCGTCGTATTCGGTGATGCGCACCCAGTCTATATACATATACGCCGTTTCGTACTGCGGATCGCCCAGCCAGCCCACGCTGTCGGGAAAACGGCTGGCGATCCAGTAGGTGGCGGTATGCACGGGCACGGCATCGCCTTCTATCATGCCGACTTCCCTGCCGTCTACGTAATAGACCACGGCTTTATCGCCCGTTTCCTCCTTGGTTCTCCATTCAAAGGCCATGGTGTGCCATTCGCCGTCGTTGAGAGGAGCGGTTTCATAGACCTCGCCGTCGGAAACTTTGTTGCTCTTGTCTATATAGCGCGAATATATGGTTCCGCCCCATTCGCGGAAACTCGCCGCGTTGGGAAGTTCGATGTCTATTTCGCTGCAACGGTTGTTTGCGAGGGTGGCGGCGTTGTTGGTCCAGTACGTCCAGAGCGCGGTGCATTGCCCGCTTCTCGGCACCACCTTGACGCGCGCTTCGTAAAGCCCCGCGCCGTAAGCCTTTTTGGTGATCATCAATCCGCCCTGGCGGCGTTTCGCGGATTCGTAAGCGAAGTCCCCGTTCGACTGAATGATCGCCATGCCGCCCGTGGCGCCTTCGGCCTCCACGCGCGGTTCATAGGTGGAATAGAACACGTTTTCGGGGACAAGCCCGTTGGACACCTTATCCCACGTGCCCGTGGCCACGTCCCAAACGTCGGGGCGGATCCCCTCCGAAAAATCGTCGTAGAACGTGCGCGTTACGACGGGTTCGGCGTTCCATTCGTGCATTTTCGGCTCTTCTTCCTGACCGTCTCCGCCGGGCTGCGTCTGGTTCTGGTTATTGTCTTCGTTTCCCGAAGGTTTTTCGGCGCAGCCGAACATAGGCAAAAGAAACAATATCCCCGCGATCAGAAATATAAGTATCTTTTTCATCTCGTACTCTCCCTTATGCGGGCAGGCTGCGCAGCAGTTTGACGTTCTTCACGACTGCCGTCGTGCCGCCCTCGGTTTCGATATAAACCCTGACCGCGCTTGTCATGTTGTTTTTAAGCGTATATTCGAAAGACTTTTCGCCTTTGTCCGCGGCGGTAAATTCTATTTTTTCGGAAACGGCCATTTTCACCGTGCCGAAGTATTCCGCGATATATACGTAACACTTGCCGTTGCCCGTAACATCCGCCGAGGCCGAAAGCCGATAGGACGTGTTCTTATACTGCCCGTTGATGACCTGATAAGCGCCTTCGTCGGCGTCGAGCGTCAGCCCTTCCGCCGAGGCCGAAAGTTCCCGATCAAGCGCCGTGGACGTCCAACCCGTAATTTTGCCGTCGTCCGTGCGGTTTTTGAACGAGCCGTTCGCCACGAAATCGTTCACGGGAATATCCTTGTCGCCGAGATCGCTGCCGATGGTGCCCGTGGCGGACATATCGAAGTCGCCCCGCGCGCCCGTTTTGATCGGATCGTCGTACGGCGTGATCTTCACGTAATCGATATACATATACGCCGTTTCAAAATCGGGGGAGCCTACCCAGGTCGGATTATCGGGGAACCAGGCTCCCATCCAGAAAGTGGCGGTATATTCGGGCGTATAGCCGTCGATGCGGACGCTCGGTTCGCCGTCCACGTAATACTGCACGCCGTCGTCGCCGTTTTCCTTGTCCGTTCTCCATTCAAAGGCGAACGTATGCCACTGCCCGTCGTTCAGACCGCTGCCGTCCTCCGTCTTGACGGTGGCGGTGCCCTGTTCCATCATGCCGCTGCTGATGTATTTTTCGTACACCGTCGCGGACCACTGGCGGTAGTCCGCCTGTTTGGGCATTTCCACGTCTATTTCGGAATAGGCGTTGTCCTCCAGCGTGCTGCCGCCGCCGTTCCAGTACGTCCACAGCGCCGTAACGGGGCCGAGGCGGGGAACGGTCTTGAAGCGTACTTCGTATTTGCCGGGGCCGAACGCCTTTTTGGTAATCAGGCTGGCGCCCTCTCTCCTGCGGCCCTTTTCGGGATAAAGATCGCCGTTGACCTGCAGGCTGACGATGCCGCCCGTTGCGCCCGCGGCGGCCACCTTTTCCTCATCGGTGGACCAGGCGATGTTGGCGGGATTCATATAGTTCGGACGTTCGTCCTCGCTTACGCCCCAGCCCGGTCCCGGCCCGGAGGAAGTATAATATTTCTTGCTCACGCCCTCGGAGAAATCGTCGTAAAATATCTCGTCTTCCAAAACGACGGGGTCGTTGTTCCAGATCGGCTTATTGCTCACTTTATATTCGCGGGTAACGCTCACGTCGCTCTTTGCCGCGCTCGTCGCCTTTACGGTAAATGCGAGCTGATCTTCCGCCGTATCGGCGATGGTCAGCGTCGCGCCCGAAAGAGTTACGCCCGCGGGCGTGCCCACGAGGGAAAACTTAACTTCCTGGGACGCCTTTTCCGGCGTGATTTCGGCGGCAAGTTCGTGCGTGCCCGGCTCCAGCGATACGTTTGCGGGAGCGGTGATGGTCACGGAAACGGGAACGTCGTCCTCTTGTCCTCCGCCCGAGGGGTTCTGGGTACAGCCGGTAAACGCAGCCGCAAGTAAAATTGCGGAAACGACGGCGGCCGTAAGTTTTCTCCAGTTGGAAACTTTCACCTTTTGATCCTCCTTTTATCGGAATACGCGCCTTTTTCGGCTGTTAAAGGGATTTTTGTGGTTTTCCAAACCACAAAAAAAGACGTCTTTTTTTCATACCCTCGGCAGCCGCGCCGTGTTCTTTCGGCGTTATCGGGCGCAAATATCCCGAAATTATCTTTCTTTCGATATTATGTTATCACACATTTAAGGGTATTACCTTAAAGATGTTGACGAAAAACTTAAATTTATTGACTTTAACGGCGCCCCCTTATTCCACACGCAAACGGCGGTAAAGCCCTATAAACGCGGTTTTCCCTTTCCGTCGCAAAACATATTGAAATAAGGTCGGGTTTTACGCATGCCGCCGCCGACCGCAATAAATAACAAGTCAGACGCCGGAGAAAGCGGAGAAGCCGCCGTCGACGGGGATGACCGTTCCCGTAACGAACCCGCTCGCCTTTTCGTCCGCCAGCCATAACAGCGTGCCCGTAAGATCGC
>UQZE01000134.1 GCA_900545325.1 uncultured Eubacteriales bacterium | reverse complement strand
CCATGAAAAAGTGGTATGACGAAGAATACGAATTCACAATCGAGGTAACGGGGTTTCTCCGCGGCGGGCGGACGGAGCGGTATTGCCGCAACGGCGAAGAGATCGGGGACAGGTATACCTGCACCTACGGCTGCCCCGTAAACGAAAAGGGGCAGGGAATCTGCTCCAAGCTCATGACGGTGCTCTTCCCCCTGATGGAGGCCGTGCGGAGCGGCGGCGATCTGGAAAACGTCGGAGGCGACGGAAAATACAGCAAAAACGTCGTTTGTCCCGACGGCTGCGTAATGTTCAGGCTGACGGCGAAAAAGACGGGAAACGAAAATTTTTTCAAGGGAAAATTCTTCGGTTGAAAACAAAAAGCGGAAACGAAATTCGTTTCCGCTTTTTTGATTCGCGTATTCAGTTTTCGGTAAAGCGGATATCGGAAACCGTACCCGTTGTATCCATGATCCCCACGCCGACGCGGACTTCGCCGACGCCCGGAACCACTACGATCTTGCGGCCGTCGAGCAGCTGCCATTCGGGCTCCGTTCCCGCGCAGGTATCCGCATAGAAATAGAACCCGTCCCCTTCGCGCACGACCTTGATCTTCAATCCGTCGCCCTGCACGGCCGCTTTCTGCGCTTCGGTCAGATCCACTCCGGCGCCGCCGTAGGACGGATTATCCCACCAGCGTTCGTAAATCTGCATTTGCGCGGGAGTTATGTCGAACGCGATGATATCGGCATAATTGTCCCCGTAGCGGAGCAGGAACGGACTTAGACGGAAATCGCTGTTGAACACGCCCTTTACGGTCGCTTCGTACGTAAAATCGCCCGCCGTAGCGTAATTCGTCCAGATCGCCTCGCGCGTAGCGGTATTCCACGTTACCGTCCCTTCGCCGATTTTTGAAACGTCTGCGTCGATAATCAGCTTGTCGTTGTTGTCCTGGTCGGTAACGCGGTCGATCCCCTCTACGCCGTCGGCGAAAATGACAGAGGTTATTTCGCCGATCTCGAGGCGCAGACCGCTATATTCGGCGTTTAGGGTATTGTCCCACGCGCGCAGGCCGAGCCTCAATTCCGCCGTCGTCATTCCGTTGGAAGTCGGGATCGCGAGCGCCTGAGACATACCCGCGCCGCCGTTGTCGAAGAACATATAAAATTTCCCGTCGATGCGGCCGAAACCTATCCGCAGTCCCTCGCCTCTGAATTTTGCCAGCTGCGCGTCGTTGAGGTTCACGCCAACCCAATAATTGCATACCGAAAGTTCGACAACCGAACCGCTTTGATGCAATGTCGCCTGGATAAACTCGATATTTTCATCCGCCGCATCGGAATACGCCCCGTCGTTATTCAAATCGGCGCCCGCCGTAAAGCCGTATCTGATATCACCCTCGCCGAGATGTCTGACGAGCGCGCTGATCAGAAAATCGGTATTTGCGGGTACGGAATCTTTCAAATAGATGTCCCCCGGCCAGGTATTCGTTACGACTTTTACCGTACCGTCGTTGATCTTCGAGGTATCGAACCCGGCGTTTTCGCCGATGGCGTCATATTCAAGCGTATAGCTATCCGCCAATCCCTCGCCCACGGCGAGCGTGATCGGCTTATATCCCTCTGCTTTCAGCAGGTATTCGCCTTCAACCACACCCGAGATCTTCACCTTGCCGCCGCTGACTTCCGCGCTGTATTCGCGCGTTCCGACGAGCATAACCTCCGTACCGTCGGCCGCCGCCGAGGGAACGCCGCCGTTCAATCTGTAACTGTGCAGATTCAGGTTAAATTCCACGTCCGCGGTGCGCAGCTTTTCAAAGGTTACGCTGATTTCCAGTTTCAAAGCGCCCCGCCAGTTTTTTACCGTAAAGACCGTGCCGCTTTCGTCGAACGAGCCGCCGAGTTCCGTGGAAGGAACGCCGTTTACCGAAAATCCTTTCAGAACGTATCCGTCGTCGGGCAGAACCGAAATCGTAACGTCTTCGCCGAACATCGGGCTGTTGACGGTGAAACTGCCGTTTTGCGTTTCGTTCTTCACGATCGCAAGAGGATACGCGCCGTCCGTTACAGAGATGTCGGTATACGTGGATTTGCCCCATTGTTCCACCCATATCTGCGGTTCGGCTTTTGCCGGATCGATCGCGAGTTTATGCAGGTACTGCCATTCCCCTTCGCAAAGCGCGTACAGATAAGCGTAGGCGCCGTCGCGGATGACCATGACTTCCAGTCCCTCGCCCCAGATGGCCGCGTCCACCCAGTCGGGCATGGCCGCGGTTTCCGCAATACCTTCGCCCGCGCCGCCCCATTGCAGTTTGATGCCTTTGGAGCCGTCGTCGCCGAACAGGAAAGAGAACCCGCGGTTTTCGGTGACGCGTATGCCGAAATTATCGTTCCAGCCGCCGCACCACTCGTTTGCTTTGAGCGTGAAAGTTACGCGGTAACTGTCGGAAAGCCCGCCGGTAACGATGCGCGCGCCGCCGTAGGAAGAAACCGTGATTTTATG
This sequence comes from uncultured Eubacteriales bacterium, assembly GCA_900545325.1. Taxonomy (GTDB): domain Bacteria; phylum Bacillota; class Clostridia; order Christensenellales; family Borkfalkiaceae; genus UMGS775. Next base: position 2,450 of record UQZE01000134.1, on the reverse strand, counting down.
GTCCGCGTCATTCATATGAGAGAGATCTATTCCGCCGAAAGAATCGCCCGCGAAATTCCAGACGAGATGGAAATCCGCAACGGTATCTTCCCGCAGTTCGATCGTTTCCGTCTGCAAAACAAAACCGTCTTTCCGCACCGAAACGTTATACACGCCCGCAGGCAAAGCGCCGAAATCATAGCTTCCGTCCGCGCCCACCGTCGCGCTCTTTTCAAACGCCGCCGTATCCTTTATCGTGATGACCGCGCCTTCCGCGGCGGCAGTCTTGCCGTCCTTATACTGCGTTATGTTCCCGCCGAACGCGTAAGAACTGTCGGAGGCAGGCAGAAATTCCACCTTGACGATCAGCATCGTTCTGTCCCAGTTTTCCACCGTAAAGGTATTATTTGCCGTCATCGGGAAATAGTCTATGCCGTTCACGGAAATGCTGTTTACGGAATATCCCTTATCGGGCAGAACGGTAACCTTGATGTCGTCGCCCGGCTGATAGGTATCTTTGTCCGTTTTTACGCTACCGCCCGCGGAAGCGTTCGCAATCACCCGATAGGGCGCCCCGGCGGGTTCCGCCTCTTCGCCCGACAGGAATACGAGATCTTTGAAGCCCGCGCCGTACGCCCAGGTCTGTATGCCGACCGCGGCTTTGAGAACAGTATCGCCGTCTTTGAACATATTGACGCCGTCCTTTTTGAATTCCACGTTTTCCGAAACCTTCACGCCGTTGACCCAGATATCAAACAGCCCGTCGTGATAGAGGACGGAATACGGCACGCCTTCGGGCCCGGCGAGCATCTCTTCCGAACCCGCCACCGTGCTTACGCCGAACGCGGGATTGTCCCAGCGGTCGGTATTGGTAATCATATTGCCTTCGTATCGGTTCTGTCCGCCTTCGATCCCCCATGCGATGGAAATGAAAGCACAGTCGCCCGACGGCGTGTAGAAACCGAAACCCGCCCTGCGGTCGCGCGAAGGATGTTTGGGCATGAGTACGCTGCCCGAAACGAATATCCTGTCGGAAAAGATCTCCGAATGTACGGCCGAGTTGGGAATATCCGTCGTGAGCGATCTCGCCGTGCCCTCGCCGAGCAGGGACATATCCCACTTGGAGGCGTCGTAAGAAGAGAAACCGACGTTTTCGTTATTTCCCAGATACGCGGGGCGGAGCGACAGCTGCGCGGTGTTTTGTTCGGCTTTTACAGCCGCCCGCGCCGTCATATACTCTTCTGCCTCCGCGTAGATATAAAGGTCGTTCGCAGGCAGTTCTGCGGAAAAAGTTCCGTCTGCTTTTACGCTCAGTTCCTTATAATATCCGCTGCCCGCGGCATACAGCGTGAATACGGCGTAATTTTCGTTGGGCGGAAGAGGGTCGGCGTTCAGCTTGCCCGTAACCGTTCTCGTCGGCGCGAGTTCGGCGAACTCCGCGTCTATCCTCACGTCGCCCTCGACCATCTCCATGGTATAAACGGTTTTCCCGTTCTTGACGCCGAAAGAGTTCAGCATGTCTTTGCCGTTGATCCGCACCGCCGTGGCGATCCAGCCTTCGTCGGGTTTTAATTCGAGCGTGAGATTGTCGCCTTCCACGACGTAATCTTTGCAGATCACCTGACCGCCCGCGGAAAAGTTTTTCTCCACGTTGTTCGCCACAAGGCCGCCGTCGTCGAAAGTATACCATGTCCGCGCGATGCTCCAATCCGCGTTTCTTTCGTGTATTCCGAAATTATACCACAGACGATCCGCCTCTTTATCGGGAGCGAGCGAACGTATGAGCGTGGGGTTCACGTAAAGGAATTCGGGCTTTTCCTCCAGGCCCAGCATCAGATAGGGAAGAAACATCTCTATGGTATAGCCTTCGCACTCTCCGGTGTTGACGGCGCCGCCCTGTGTTTTTACCGCGCTGAAAAATTTAGCGGGCCAGCCCGTGTATTCCGCGGTGCGAGCCGTCCATTTGGAAATCCTCGTCATCGCGTTGGCATTTACGTCGATTTCGAACGCAGACGTGGCGTTATTGAGCGTGTCCCCTCCGTCCGGCGTGGATACGTACAGTTCAATGCCGCTGTTTTTGAAGGCGTCGCGCTCCTCCGTAGCGTAAACGCTGTCGTCCTCCACCTTGAACGCGAAGTAAGCGCCCTTTTCCCCCAGGCGCGAGGTCATGGCGAGGGTGATATTATCCTGCCCTTCGAGCGAGGAGGAAAACCACCTGCCGCTCCAGAACTCTTCGCCGACGTCGCCGTCGAGAACGATCCCCTCGTCCAGATCGGGCGTTTCCGTGCGGTCGGGATTCGTGTATGTATAATCGGGAAATTTATATCCGCCCTTGTCGCAAGCAACAATTCCCAGCCCAAATATGCAGCAAAGCATTACGGTCGTCAGAATTTTTACCGCTTTATTTCTCATATTTCCTCCTGATACAATATAATTGACCGAGAAAGTGCGGTAATTGGAATAGCACTTTC
>UQZE01000133.1 GCA_900545325.1 uncultured Eubacteriales bacterium | reverse complement strand
GAAAAACGCCGCAACGAGACCTATCGCGAGAAATATCAGCCACTCGCAGCCGACGCCGAGGTCGGGCCTAAAAATAAAGTACAGCGCGAGGGCGCCCGCCGCACCGCCGGCAAGGCCGCCGATTGCACCGGAAACCGTCTTGTTGGGGCTGATCCCGGGGCAGAGTTTGCGCCCGCCGATCATCGAGCCGACGAGATACGCGAAAGTATCCGCGAGCGGCGACGTTACGAAAATCATAAGGAGCGCCAGCAGGGAATGTTCCCCGTGTCCGTTTGCCGCCACCATCGCCAAAAGCAAAGCGTTGGGATAGAGAACGGGCAGAACGCCCGCGCCGAAATACCGCGCGGGCAGCGAGCCTTCGCGGATTGCGAGCAGGGCAAGCGCGAACAGAACGCCCGCGCCGAGCACGGCCGCACCCCACCCCGCGCCGAAAAATGTGGCGACGGGCACAAACGCGAGCGCGCAGAGCGAAACGACTGCGGTAAGCGCGGCGCCGCTGCCGCCTGCAAAAACATCGTTTTCCTTACCGCCCTTCATGGCCCGCCACACTTCGAAAGTGCCGAGCAGGGAAAGGGCGTATATCAATATATTGAATAACCTTACGTCGACCGTTCTCAAAAAGAAAAAGCCGACGATCACGGCGACGAACACCGCCCCCGAAACACATCTTTTCAACATTCAATTTTACCGTATCTGCGCTTTCTCGAAGCGTAGCTTTCCAGCGCTTTATCGAGTTCTTCCGCCCCGAAATCGGGCCACAGCACGTCGGTAAAGTACAGTTCCGCGTAAGCCGACTGGTACAGCAGGAAGTTGGAAAGCCGCAGTTCTCCGCCCGTGCGCACGATCAGGTCGGGATCGGGCAGTCCCGCCGTGTAGAGAAAGCGCGAAACGCTTTCCTCCGTAATTTCCGCGCCGCTCGCTTTCAGCGCTTTCAGCGCGTGCACGATCTCCCCCCTGCCGCCGTAATCTATCAGGATATTGAGTATCTTTTTTCCGCCCGCCGTCTTTGCAGTCTGCTCGGCGATAATCTTGTTCAGCTTGGGGCTGAGCCGCTCTTTATTGCCCAAAACGTCGATACGTATGCCGTTTTTCACGGCTTTGGAGGCGAGTTTTTTCAAGTGCTCGCCCAAAAGGCGCATGAGTTCGTCCACCTCTTCCCTGGGGCGAGCCCAGTTTTCGGAGGAAAAAGCGTACAGCGATATTATTTCCACGCCCCGCCTGAAAGCGTGTTCCGACACTTTCTGCACGTTTCCCGAACCGGCCTTATGGCCGTAAGAACGCTTTTTGCCCTTCTGCTGCGCCCAGCGGCCGTTGCCGTCCATGATGATGCCTATATGGCGGGGTATCTTTTCCTCTTCCATTATACGGCGAGAACGTCCTTTTCTTTTTCAGCCGCGGCCGCGTCGATCGAGGCGACGGTCTTGGTAACGATCTTTTCCGCCTCCTTCTCCGCATCGGCGGCCTCGTCCTCCGAAATTTCCTTAGCGTTCTTCAGTTTTTTGATCTCGTCCATGCAGTCGCGCCGCACGTTTCTGACCGCGACTTTCGCGTCTTCGGCCATCTTTTTCACCTGTTTGACGAGTTCCTTTCTGCGCTCTTCGGTGAGCTGGGGGAACACCAGGCGTATCACTTTGCCGTCGTTCGAGGGCGTGATGCCGAGGTTTTCCGCAAGCAGTTGCTTTTCGATGACTTTCAGCATCGAATTGTCCCACGGGGAGATCACGAGGCAGCGCGCGTCCGATACGGAGATGTTGCCGACCTGGTTGATCGGCGTGGGCGTGCCGTAATAATCGACCAGCACTTTATCCACGATGTGCGGATTGGCCCGCCCCGCGCGCACCACGGCGTAATCGGCCTTGAGGACCGAAACGCTCTTTTCCATGCGCTCCTCCGCGTCCAAAAGTATCATTTCTATCTTTTCGTTTTCAAAAGCCATTTTTTCTTCCTCCTTTTTTGTTTCCCCTTATCCGCAACGCATAATAATATGCGGTATCGGTCTTATTTTATGATAGTCCCTATCTTTTCGCCCGTAACGGCGCGGCGGATGGCGTTCTCTTCGAACAGGCCGAACGCAAGCACGGGAATATCGTTTTCCATGCAGATGGTGATAGCCGTCGTGTCCATCGCCTTCAAATTCTGCTGAATGAATTCCATATGCGTAATGACTTCTATCTTTTTCGCCGCAGGATTGAGTTTTGGGTCGGAATCGTAAATGCCGTCCACGTTTTTGGCGAGCAGCAAAACGTCCGCGTTGATCTCCGCCGCGCGGAGCGCCGCCCCCGTATCCGTAGAGAAATACGGATTGCCCGTGCCGCAGGCAAAGATGACCACCCTGCCCTTTTCGAGGTGCGAGAGCGCCTTTCTCAGAATGTAAGGCTCGGCCACGCGCGTGATGGTGAGCGCCGTCTGCACGCGGGTGGGTATGCCGCGGCGTTCGAGCGCGTCCTGCATGGCGAGGGAGTTGATGACCGTGGCGAGCATGCCCATATGGTCGGCCGTCGTCCTGTCCATTTCCTTGCCTTCCCTGCCGCGCCAGAAGTTGCCGCCGCCGATGATGATGCCGATCTGCACGCCCATTTCCTTGACTTCCGCGATCTGATCGACCACGCGGGAAATAACCTGTTCGTCCAGTCCGAATCCCTGCTTGCCCGCGAGCGCTTCGCCCGACAGTTTGATGATGACTCTCTTATACTTCGCTTTAGACATTTCGCTCTCCTTAAGGTTTTTCTGCGTTTTTCCCCGAATACCAAAAGAAACACTTTTTGTTAAGTGTTTCTTTTCAGTTTTCGGTCATTCGCCGTAAAATTCAATTATTTTTTCATCTGCGCTTCGACTTCCGCGGCGAAATCGTTGGACTTCTTTTCCAAGCCTTCGCCCATTTCAAAGCGCGCGAACCTCTTGATCGAAACGCTGCCGACCTTTGCGGAGAGTTCTTTTTCCACCTGCGCGATGGTCTTTTCGGGATCCTTTACGAATTTCTGGTTCATCACGCAGAAATCTTCGTAATACTTCACGATCCTGCCCTCGACCATTCTCTCGATGATCTTTTCGGGCTTGCCCTCGTTGAGCGCCTGCGCGCGCAGGATTTCCTTTTCGTGTTCCAGCACGTCGGCGGGAACATCTTCCTTATTGACGTAAAGGGGTTTCGCGGCCGCGATCTGCAAAGCCACGTCGTGCGCGAAGGCTTTCACGTCGTCGTTGACGTTGTCCGCGTCGATTTCCACGAGCACGCCGACCTTGCCGCCCATGTGGATATAGCTTTCCACCATACCGTGCGCCGCGACGTATTTTTCAAATCTTCTGATGGCGATCTTTTCGCCGATCTTCGCGGTGGCCTCCACCGTGTCGTCGTTCTTCGCGGCGATAAGCTCCTCCGCGTCCTTCACGTCGTTTTTCAGAACGTAATCGACCACGCCGTTCACGAAATCTTTATACTGATCGCCCTTGGCTACGAAGTCGGTTTCGCAGTTGACTTCGACCATCGCGCCGACGTTTCCTTCGATCTTCGCCGCGACGATACCTTCCGCCGCGATGCGCGATGCCTTTTTGGCCGCCGTCGCTATCCCTTTCTCTCTCAGATAATCGACCGCCTTTTCCATGTCGCCGTTCGTTTCCGTAAGGGCCTTTTTGCAATCCAATATGCCTGCGCCCGTCTTCTGGCGGAGCGCTACAACGTCGCTGCCTGTAAACATAGTCCGTTCTCCTTTTTTCCGTATATTTATGCTTGAACTTCCGCTTCGGTCACGGCGGGTTCTTCTTTTACTTCTTCAGCCTTTTCCTCTTCGGCCGCGGCTTCGAACTGCTCGCCCTGGTTCGCCTCGATGACCGCGTCCGCGATCACGGAAGAAATGAGCTTGACGGCACGGATAGCGTCGTCGTTGCCGGGGATCACGTGATCCACCAGGTCGGGATCGCAGTTGGTGTCGGTAATCGCGACGATGGGGATATGCAGTTTTCTCGCCTCCTTCACCGCGATGTCTTCGTGGCTGGGATCAACGATAAACATGATGCCGGGCAGGGAACGCATTTCCTTGATGCCGCCGAGGTTGTTTTCCAGCTTATCCCTTTCGGCTTTCAGCCCGATGACTTCCTTTTTGGGGAGCAGGTCGAATTCGCCCATTTTTTCCATATTGTTGAGCTTGTTCAGCCTTTCCACCCTGCTTCTGATGGTTTTGAAGTTTGTCAGCGTGCCGCCGAGCCATCTCGAATTGATGTAGTACATGCCGCATCTTTCCGCTTCCTGCTTGACCGCTTCCTGCGCCTGCTTTTTGGTGCCGACGAAGAGCACGCTCTTGCCCGCTTTTACCGATTCCACCACGAATTTATACGCGTCGTTCTCGATGAGGTCGACGGTCTGTTCGAGGTTGATGATGTGAATGCCGTTTCTTTCCCCGTAGATGTACTTCTTCATTTTGGGGTTCCATCTTCTGGTCTGGTGGCCGAAGTGAACGCCGGCTTCGAGCAACTGCTTCATAGAAATTACTGCCATTTTGTTACCTCCGTTTCTTCCTCCCCGACGGCTTTTGTGCACGGCTTATATCCCGCCGCAAAGTATTTACGGGACAACGAACGCCGAAGACGGCCGGGTGCGAATTTCTCATAGCTGATTTATTTTACCATATAACGGGCGTTTTGGCAAGGATTTTGAGGAAATTTTTCGCGCTTTGCGAAATTTTAGCTACCCTTGCCGCGCTTTTTCCGCCGCCCGCTCAATCTCGCCGAAAACGGCGCGCGCGTCTTCGATATACCGCGATTCGTACGCGTCGTTTTCCACGAGTACGACCACGCATTCCCGCCGCCCCCGCCGCTTGAGCCTGATTTCGCCGATCATGGCGAGCGGCAGGCACACCCATGCGTTTCTGCGGAGAAAAAGATTGCTTTCGGAAAGCCTGAGCACGGGTTCACGCTCCCTCCTGCGGTCGGCAAGACACTGCGCGCCGAACACGACGCCCGCAACGGCAAACACGAGCGCCGCCGCCAGCGCGCCCGCGATCCACAGCCCTCCCGACAGAGCCTGCCATACCGTCAGCCCAGCAAAGAGAGCGGCGCAGGAACAGAGAACGGCGAAAACGATCGTTTTTTTCTTTTTATCGGGACGGATTTCCCGTGCGATCACGCGCGAATCATCAAACATATTGACATTATATCACCGAAACGCGCGGCTGTCAATACGCTCCGTCCGACCCTTTCCGACAAAATTTAACCTTTTGTTTACAATTATATCGTTGACATCTTAAAATAAACTCTGCTATGATATTATCATAAAAAAAC
>UQZE01000132.1 GCA_900545325.1 uncultured Eubacteriales bacterium | reverse complement strand
TATTGCGGACGGTTTCGGCCTCAAGGCGAAAGAAGGCTGGCTCGATCTGTAACGCGAACGCGCGCGGCCGGCCGCGCGCGTTAAATTTTTTTTCCGCAAAGCTTATAAAGCGATTGACAAATTTCCTCCGATTTGATATTATAGAAAAAATTACGAAGGAGCGGAAAAAAGTGTTTTTCAAAAACGCGCGAATATTGACGGAAAACGGCCTCGAGCCGTTTGACATAGTAGTCGAAAACGGTTTTGTAACGGACATTTTAAATCCCGCAGCCGAGGAAAAAGAAGTTTTTTCCGACGGTAAAGCCGTTATTTCTTTAAAAAACAAAATTATTTTACCGGGTTTGATCGATGTACACGTACATTTAAGGGAGCCCGGTTTTTTTTATAAAGAAAGCGTGAAAAGCGGAACGCGCGCGGCTGCCGCGGGCGGGTTTACGGCGGTGTGCGCCATGCCGAATCTGAACCCCTGCCCCGACAGCTGCGAACATCTGAAAGCGGAAGAAGACGTTATCTCGAGGGACGCGGAAATCGGCGTTTTTCCTTACGCCTGCATCACGGAGGGAGAGCGGGGCGAAAAGCTTGTCGATTTCGAAAAGCTCGCGCCGCGCGCTGTCGCCTTTTCGGACGACGGGCGGGGCGTGCAGAATCCCGCGGTCATGGAAGAGGCTATGCGGCGGGTAAAGCCGCTCGGCAAGGTGATCGCCGCGCATTCGGAGGATAATTCGCTTTTATGCGGGGGATACGTACACGAGGGCGTTTACGCCGCGGCGCACCGCCACAGGGGAATTTCCTCCGCGAGCGAGTATAAACAGATAGAACGCGATTTGGCCCTTGCGAAAAAGATAGGGCACAAACACCACGTTTGCCACGTTTCCGCAAAGGAAAGCGTGGAACTGATCCGCCGCGCCAAGGCGGACGGGGCGGACGTTACCTGCGAAACCGCGCCGCACTACCTCGTTTTGTGCGACGAAGATCTGCGCGAGGAGGGGCGTTTCAAAATGAACCCGCCGCTCCGCGGCAGAGAGGATCGGGAGGCGCTGATAGAGGGACTTTCGGACGGCACGATAGACATGATCGCAACCGATCACGCGCCGCATTCCGCGGAGGAAAAGAACCGCGGACTGGAAAAGAGCGCGTTCGGCGTCAGCGGCATAGAAACGTCGTTCCCGCTGATGTACACGTACTTTGTGAAAACGGGGATACTGAGCTTGAAAAAACTCGCGGAACTGATGTGCATAAACCCCGCAAAGCGTTTTTCCCTGGACGGCGGCTGGCTGAAAAAGGGAAGCAGGGCGAATTTTGCGGTGTTCGATACCGAAAAAAAATACCGTATCGACGCGCAGAATTTTTTATCCAAAGGAAAAAGCACGCCGTTCGACGGATACGAAGTATACGGAGAATGCGCGATGACAATTTATAACGGGAGGATCATATGGCAAAAGAATTCGACAGAAAAATAGTTTTTGAAGACGGAAGCGAGTATTACGGCTACTCGTTCGGCGCCCGTGCGGACAGGGTGTGCGAGGCGGTGTTCAACACCTCGCCCGTGGGGTATCAGGAAATCGTGTCCGACCCGTCGTACACGGGCCAGCTCGTGGCGATGACTTATCCCGTCGTGGGCAGCTGCGGCGTATGCGACGAAGATTACGAAACGAAAATCCCCGCGCTGGGTGCGCTCGCCGTGCGCGATTACAACGATCAGCCCAGCAATTTCCGCTGTACGAAAACGCTTTCGGCGATGATGGAAGAATACGGCATTCCCGGCATATACGGCATAGATACGCGCAAGCTCGCGCGTTCGCTCCGCGACGAAGGCAGCCGCCGCTGCTTCCTCTGCGCCGCGGACATGCCCGCGGCGGAAGCCGTCGAGGCCATAAAAAACGCGCCCGTTCTGCGCGACGCCGTGAAACGGGCGTCCTCCCGCATGAAATGGTATTCCAAGACCGCGCACCCGAAATACGACGTCGCGGTGGTGGACTGCGGCGTAAAGCTCAGCGTCGTGCGCAGTCTCAATAAACGCGGCTGCAACGTTACCGTGCTGCCTTACAACGCCTCCGCGGAAGAAGTTCTCGCGGCCGACTTCGACGGCGTGCTCTTTTCCGACGGGCCGGGCGATCCCCGCGACGCGGCGGAGAGCGTCGAACTCATGAAAGGGCTTTTGGGCAAAGTCCCCGTGTTCGGCACGGGGCTGGGGCACCTGATCCTGGCCGCGGCCTGCGGCGGAAAGATAAACAGACTGAAATTCGGCCATCACGGCGGAAATTACCCCGTGCGCGACGTAAAGACGGGCAAAATAGAAATAACCGCGCAGAACACCTTGTATGCGGCGGACGAACGGAGCCTTGCAAAAACGCCGCTGACCGTAACGCACGTCAACGTGCTCGATAATACGGCGGACGGATTGGAATATGCGGGCGGCAGGGCGTTTTCCGTACAGTATGCGCCCGACGCCGCCGCTTACGAGAGATTTACCGCACTTATGGAGGAAAACCGCAATGCCTAAGAGAACAGACATCAAAAAAATACTTGTGATAGGGAGCGGCCCGATCGTCATCGGCCAGGCCGCGGAATTCGACTATGCGGGCACGCAGGCCTGCCTTGCGCTGAAAGAAGAGGGGTACGAAGTCGTGCTCGTCAACTCCAACCCCGCGACCATCATGACCGACACGCAGACGGCGGACAAGGTCTATATGGAACCGCTCACGCTGGAATATCTCGGTAAAATCCTGCGCTACGAGCGCCCCGACGCCATCATTCCGGGGATAGGCGGACAGACGGGGCTTAACCTCGCCATGCAGCTTTCGAGAAAGGGCGTTTTGGACGAATGCCACGTAAAAATGCTCGGCACGCCGCCCGAAAGCATCGAGCGCGCGGAGGACAGGGAACTTTTCAAAGAGCTGTGCGAGTCCCTGGGGGAACCCGTTCTTCCCAGCCTGATCGCAACCAGCATGGAAGAGGGCGTGGCCGCGGCGGAAAAGATAGGCTATCCCGTAGTGCTCCGTCCCGCGTTCACGCTGGGCGGTACGGGAGGCGGCTTTGCGGATAACGAGGAAGAACTGCGCGAAATCCTGAAAAACGCCCTCGTGCTCTCGCCCGTCGGGCAGGTGCTCGTGGAAAAGAGCATAAAGGGGTTCAAAGAGATCGAATTCGAGGTGATGCGCGACGAAAACGACACCGCCATCACCGTGTGCAGCATGGAAAACGTCGATCCCGTGGGCATACACACGGGCGATTCCATCGTGGTCGCGCCCGTGCAGACGCTCACCAAAAAGGAATTCGACATGCTGCGGAACAGCGCGCTCAGGATCATCCGCGCGCTCAAAATCGCCGGCGGCTGCAACATTCAGTTCGCGCTCGATCCCGAATCTTTCGATTATTATCTTATAGAAGTCAATCCGCGCGTGTCGCGTTCGTCGGCGCTCGCCTCCAAAGCGAGCGGCTATCCCATCGCCCGCGTTACGGCGAAGGTCGCGGTCGGTCTGCATCTCGACGAAATACGGCTCGCCACCACGCCCGCCAGTTTCGAACCGGCGATAGACTACGTGGTAACCAAGATCGCGCGTTTCCCCTTCGATAAATTTGCGGGCGCCTCGAATAAACTGAGCACGCAGATGAAGGCGACGGGCGAAGTCATGAGCATCGGCAGGACGATAGAGGAAAGCCTGCTTAAAGCGGTGCGCTCCCTCGAAGTGGGCGTGTGCCACATCTATCATTCCAAGTTCGATAAAATACCCACGGAAGAAATATTCGCCTACATTTCGGAGGGCAGGGACGACAGGCTGTTCGCCATCGCGGAGCTGATCCGCCGCGGAGAAAAGTTGCAGAAGATCTTCGCCGTGACCAAAATAGACATGCTGTTTTTGGAAAAATTCAAAAACATAGTGGATGAGGAAAGCGAAGTCAAGGCTCATAAATTCGATAAAAATACCCTGTTTGCCGCAAAGAAGATGGGATTTTCCGACAAGTACATAGCGAAATTATGGGATACCGACGAAAACGCGGTTTACAAAATGCGCGCCGAGTACGGCATCCGCCCCGTTTACAAGACGATAGATTCCTGTTCGGGCGAATTCAAAAGCTATGTGCCCTACCTGTATTCGACATACGAAGAGGAAAACGAATCGGTGGTGGAAGACCGCAAAAAGATCGTCGTGCTCGGCAGCGGCCCGATCCGCATAGGGCAGGGCGTGGAATTCGACTATTCCACCGTGCACGCCGTCAAGACCATTAAGGAAAACGGCTTTGAGGCCATCATCATCAACAACAACCCCGAAACCGTTTCCACCGACTACACCACGAGCGATAAACTCTATTTCGAGCCGCTTACCGTCGAGGACGTGACGAACGTGCTCGACATGGAAAAACCGGACGGCGTGATCGTTTCGCTCGGCGGACAGACGGCCATCAACCTTGCGGACGGACTTGCCAGACGCGGCGTGAAGATCGTCGGCACGGGCGTGGAGGCCATCGAGCGCGCGGAAAACCGCGACGCGTTCGAAAAGATCATGAACGAACTCGGAATTCCCGAACCCGAGGGCGTGGCGGTTACGAAGATTGAGGACGGCGTGCGCGCGGCGGAAAGGATAGGTTATCCCGTGCTGGTACGGCCGAGTTACGTTCTCGGCGGGCGCGCCATGCAGATCGTCGGCAACGAGGAAGCGCTCCGCTATTACCTCGAAAACGCCGTCAAGATAGATGAAAAACAGCCCGTGCTCGTAGATAAATATATCGTCGGCAAGGAACTCGAAGTGGACGCCGTCTGCGACGGAAAGGACGTGTTCGTGCCCGGCATTATGGAGCTCGTGGAAAAAACGGGTATTCATTCGGGCGACTCCATCAGCGTCTATCCCACGTTCAGCGTGAGCGACAAGGTTAAAAAGACCATACTCGAATACACGTATAAACTCGGCATCGGCATCGGCATAATCGGGCTGTACAATATCCAGTTCATCGTCGATAAGGACGAAAACGTGTACGTCATAGAAGTCAACCCGCGTTCTTCCCGCACCGTGCCCTTCCTTTCCAAGGCGACGGGATACAACCTCGCGGATATCGGCACGCTGGTCATTCTGGGCAAGAGCCTGAAAGAACAGGGTTTTACGGAAATTTATCCCGAAGAGAAAAAGCGCTGGTACGTCAAGGCGCCCGCGTTCTCGTTCTCGAAGATCAGCGGGCTGGACGCCTACCTTTCGCCCGAAATGAAATCGACGGGCGAGGCTATCGGCTACGATAAAAAACTTACCCGCGCGCTCTACAAGGCTTTGCAGAGATCGGAAGAGCA
>UQZE01000131.1 GCA_900545325.1 uncultured Eubacteriales bacterium | reverse complement strand
CCATATCGTTCATATATCTGAAACCCGTATTCTTGACATAACAGGGATCGGCGGGCCAAATTCCCTTCCAACAGGCCTCTATGCTGCAGTAATAGAAACGGGAACCCGTAAAGTCGAGCCTGTAATTGGATTTATCCGCGCCCGCGACGGGCGTGGTCCCCTTCAGCGTGACGTTATAGGCGCGGCCGACCGAAGTGGTGAGATCCCCGGCCGAAGCGGGTTTTAATTTTCCGTCCAGCACCGCCTGATTGCGCGCGCCGAAGTTCACTTGATAACCGTTTCCGTAAATCAGCGCCTTGGTCACTTCGTTTTCGTAAGCAGACAAAACCAAAGCTTCGTCCGCCTCTTCGTATTCCTGCGGCGCGTACAGGTTCGACTGCAGTACGACGTACCGATATTTTATATATCCTTCCGCATCGACCACGTTGACGAGCGTCTGTCCGTCAACATCTTCCGCGACGTTGAAATTATAATGCCGCGAAACGCCGCCCACTGCGCCGTCGCCGACCTCCACTCTCAGAAATCCGCCCGGAGCGGAAGCGTCCACTGGCTGCCAGCCGGGGCGTTCGTCGAAATTACCGAAGTTATCGGAAAGGATATCGCTTTCTTTCAGTCCGTTCACGCCGCCGAAATAAACGCGCATGTAACCGCTTTCCGTAAAGGGATCCGTCCAAGTTACGCCGTCTGGCGCGGGACTCCCGTCCGAGGCCGTAAGTCTGCCGTCCGTTTGTATCGTATATTCCTTGCCGCCGTAATACACCTTGCGCCCCGATTGTTTCGCGAGCACCCGTCCTTCGCCCTCGCCTGACACATACGAGAGCGACCATTCGGCAAGTTCCGCCGTGCCGTCAATCCTGATTGGCACGAGGAAATAATTTTTAAGCCCGCTGTTTTCGCCGTAAGACGCGCCGTAGTACGTGTGTTTTGCAAACAGACGTACCTGCTGATAGCCGCGGTATACGTCGCCGTTCATGGTAGTATCGCTTAAATCGTAACCGACGAAATCGACGGATTTGATATCCGAACGGCTGATTTCCATAGAAAGAGTCATTTCCGCGTGCGTAAAATTCACGGTCTGCGTGAACGCGCCGACGACTTTCGGCATGAGCGTGACGAGCATCGCGTCGGCGTCGTAAGCTGTTTCCCATGTTTCGGGCACGACTGCGATAAAGAGCCCCGACATCGTATCGTCGAAATTTCCTATCACGTTCTGAGGCAGGACGATGCGGAGATAGACCGCTCCCGTCATGCTTTGCGGAAATTTCAAAACGAGCGTTTCGCCCGAGGCCGAACTCGCCGACACGCTGGCGACGTCGCGCACCGTTACCTCTTTGCCCTGCGTGTCGATATAGGATATTTTCAAGCCGAAATCGGAAAGTTCGTCGACGTGCGCGATCTCGATCTCTTCCGAAGTTTCCGCTTTGCCCTTTGATGAAAACAACACCTTGCCGCCCGCCGAAAGTCCGTTCACAACGATCGTTCCTCCGCTTCGGAATTCGCCGTTTTGCCCGCCGAAAGACCAAAGCACGGCATCGTCAGTTATCTTGATACCGTCCTTTCGCCCCAGCGTTACGGAGAACGCGACGGAATCGGAAAACGCGGAATATACCGTTCCGCCGACGAGCGTCGTATTCCCGATCGCGGGCACGGTTGTCGTTACGGCGATCTTATCGGCAAGCGCGTTCACATTTACGGCGATATCGATAAACGCGCCGCCCACGCCGATTCGGATTGTCGCGGGCGCGCCGTACGTTCCGTTTACGCCCTTTATGCTCAGGACAAGATTTTCGTCCACGGAAAACACAAAGGCGTTTTCATCGCCGCTTATGACTTTGAACGCTATCTTTTCCGCGCTCGGCACAAAATCGGCAGGTTCAAAAACCTCGCCCAGAGTAAAGCGCAGAAAATAACCGATATCGGAAATCGTAAAGTTTTCCCCCTCCGAAACGGGCTTACCGCCGTACAGCAATTCAAAACTTTCCGCCGCGCCGAACGTGCTCGTAACCGAAGCGCTCGCGCTGCCGCGCAACTCTCCCCCGAAACGAACTTCGGCGCTCACGCGCACCGTGCCCGCCTTTTTGAAAACGAGCCTGCCGTCGGCGCCGATCTCCGCCGTGTTTACGTCGTCCGTCTTATAGACGAGTTCCTTTCCCGTCAGAGCGTCGGCAGGCCGCACCTCCGCCGTTACGGTAAATTCCGAAAGACTGCTCACCGTTCCTTCCGCAATATCGAGCGCAACGGACGTTACTTCTCGGTCGACGTATATCCGTACCGTCTTTTCCCAGACTGCGGCAGAACGCTGCAAGCCCTTTTCCGCATATATCAAAACGGAAGCGAAACCGCCTTTCAAAGGAATGACACGATTGCCCTCCAGACGGACGACGTCCGCTCCCTCCGTCACCGAATAGGTCTGTTCGGTGAAGCCCGAAGGGGGCTTAGCCAAAATAACGCCGCTTTGCATCTGCGTTTCATCACGGAATTCGAGGACGCTCACCGCGTCTTCGGGTGTGGTATCGTCCACTTCGATCTCGGTATCGCCCTCGATAAAGTTGTCGTAATACGTTACCATAACGCTGTTCGCCGCCTCACCGTAGTCCGCCGTAACGGTGATGATGACGGAATCGGCCTTTTTGAAAGTAACCACGCCCGCGGAGTCCACGGTAGCCGCGTTTTCGTCGGACGAGGCGTATTTCAGATTTGCCGTATGGTCCGAAGGCGATACCGCGACGCTATCCGAAAGCGCGTAAACTTTATTGAGGGTAACGATCGAATTTTCGGCGAAATCGATGGTCTGCGCCTTCCGTTTCACCGTTATGCGGCTTTCGGCGCTCACGCTGCCGCCCTCATAGGTTTCAGCCGTTACCGTAACGGCAACCGCATTGCGGCTCGTACCGACGGCGTAAAACTTTCCGCCGCGCAATTCGATTACCCCTTCTTCCGAAAATACGGCAGTAACGCCTTTATACGCCCCCTCAGGGCTGCCGACGATTTCCAGGGGGATTTCTTTTTCGGCGTATTCGTCGTAATCAATGACGAGATCGCTTTCGTTCAGCGATATCTCGGCAAAGTACCCGTCCGTACAGATAAAAGTCTTCCGCACGGACGCGCTGTTTCCCAACCCGTCCTTTACCGAAGCCGTAACGACGACTTCGCCCGCTCCGGTAAAGGATATAGTTCCGTTTTCGTCTACGCTTGCAAGATCTTTGTCCGAAACGGAATATCTGACGGTTTCCGACGCCTCTTTCGGCTCGAAAATCACGGCGGGAAACTGCGCCGTACGTTCCGCCACCACCGCTGCGGAAGGATCGTCAACCGATATTCCGGCGACGGGCGCTTTCACGACGATTTCCGCCTCAGCCTTCACTTCGGGCGAAGAAACGGAAGAAACTACGATCACCGCCGAGCCCGCCCGTTTCGGGGTGAGCGTTCCGTCTGCGGAAACCGCAAGGATTTCGGGCGACGAACTCGCCCATACAAGCGCGGTGTTTTCAGCTTCTTTCGGAATCACGCCTGCGGAAAGGCGCAGGCTCTGCCCGATATAAAGCGGCGTTTCGGGAGCCGGCATTTCTATGCGGTGCACTTCGTCGTCGGTAACGAGAACTTTGCGCATCGCGCTCTTGCTCGCGTTTTCAGCACTGCGCACGATCACATAAGTTTCGCCGTAATCAACGCCTCTCACCACGCCGTTTTTATCTACGGACGCAACGCTTTCGTCTTGACTCTCGAAAACGAGATCTTCGTTCGTCGCCGTACGCGGAAAGACGTTAACCTCGAGTTTCGCTTCGGGCGTTTCCCCGCCTTCTTTCACGAGCACGAGCGTTTCCTGCCTGACGAATTCCACGGAATCCACGTAAACGTGTTTCGTCACGCCGACGACCGCGCTGCTGACGAGAAGAATCAGCAAGACAATCAGCGGCAGTAATATAACGGAAAATAACATTATTTTTTTCATGTGTACCTCTTCACCCCTCTATCCTTGCATATCTTTTCGACGCAGTTAAAATAAAGACAATCAGGTTCACTCCCGCGTAGACGAGCGCAACGCCCGCCAAAAGAAGATAAACCCAAGCGATATCCCAAAAAAACGGCAGAATTATCGCAAGCGCACCCGCCGCCGCGCTGATAAACACGCCGATGAACATCATAAAGGAAACGTTGATCTCGTCTATCTCGCCGTTGGCTTTCGGTTTCACGTTCGGATTGGCGACGTTCAGGTTGAGTCCGTTCAAAACGAACCCCGCGGCCAGCACAAATTCCGTAGCGCCGATGATCAGCGTCTGCCCTATGGATACAAAACCAAGCGACGCGACGATCACGCAGCTCACGAGCAGCGCGCCGAACGATACCGCCAAATTGAGCGCTCCCTTGACGGCAAGCTGCGCGCGGTAAGACACGGGAACGATCTTCGTAATATAAAAGCGTTCCCCCTCCATGCTGACTGCCGCCGCGGAAAATGCGCTGATCAGCCCCATAAACGCGGTCATAACCAGTACGGAAGCGCCGAAATTGACGATTTCGCCGAGCTGCGCCTCTCCGACTTCGTTTACAAGACGATTGCAGAAAAATACCATGACGGGCGTGGTGACGGCGATCCCAAGGTAAAAATAAGCGTATGAGCGCGTTCGCAATATCTCTTTGAACTGATGGCGGAACATCGCCGCGGCGGCGCTTCTTCCGTCCACCCCGCTGCGGCGGCGGAACGCGTTGCCCGCCCCTTCAAGCATTTTACGGTGCGCGCCGTCGTAAACGGGTTTCGCAAGCGCCAGCCCCGCCGCCGACACCCCCAAAGAAGCGCCGAGCAGTATGCCGAACGCTTTCCAAAAACCATTTAAAAAGAGGACGTCGCCGAGATATGCCGTGAGATTGCCCCTGCCGTTCAGCGTTTTCAGGATTTTCGTCCAGACGATTGAGGTTTCCGAAGATACGTTGTTATGCAGAAAATATTCCGCAAGCACGGACAACACATAGTTATAAAGCACGAAAAACGCCGCGAGCACGACGATAAACAGAATGAGTTTTACCGTGTTTTTGTTTTCGAGCAGGGAAAGCGCGTACATGACGGGAATGGCGACGACGAGCGAAATTGCGAACGGGAGCGCGGGCGACAGAAACGCGCAGATCAAAATACCGAAAAAATATTGCGCGGTGAAAATTTTTAAAGCCAGCCCGAATACCGTCAGCACGGGAACGAAGAAAAGCGCCGCATAGATGAGCAGATTGAAATAAACGAGAGCGATGTTTGCAACGTAAATCTTGAAAGGCGTGATCGGAAAGCGCGCCGTGATCTCTAAATCGGCAGGACGGTACAGCCAACGGACCTGCATGCACACCGACATCACGAACAGCACCGCCTCGAGCACTGCGATAAACAGTACGGACAATAGATCGGAAGAGCACACGTCTGAACTCCAGTC
>UQZE01000130.1 GCA_900545325.1 uncultured Eubacteriales bacterium | reverse complement strand
CTTCGGGAAATTCGCTTGCCAGCGTATACCAGCTCGTATAATAATCGTCCAGCCACTTCACGTAATCGCTCCCCGGGAGTATCACTCTTTTCGGCTTTCCCGTAGAACTCGTTCCGCCGTTGAAATTATGGTGGTTCATGCCGATATTGATCATTCCCGCTTCCGAGCAGAGCCTCAACAGTTCGTGCATCTCTTCACACTCGTCCTCTTTCAGCGTTTCCTTGTCGGTCATGAGATTGGTGAAGTGCATCCACTGCCGCACGGTCTTTACGCCGAGATTTTTCATGACTTCAACTTCCGCCGCCATATCGTAATCGCCGTCGTAATCCCTTTCCTCGAGAAGATAGCACATGCCGTACAGTAAATCCTGGTCGCCTATGCCGTAAGCGGAAGTGAGCGGCAGTTCGCTCTTTTCTTCGTTTCTCGTACCGCCGTTGCAGGCGGCGGCGCTGATCGTCAATACCATCGCCAGCAGCCCCCCTATCGCTTTGACTAATTTCATATTTCCTCCCGAACTGTTTCTGTTTTTACTATAAACGCTCGTTTCCTCACTTTCAAGGCCAAACGCCACATATAACTGATTTTTGAAATCATTCGACTTTTTTAGAAAATCCCGCAAAACCGCGAAATTTGCGTAAAAAAAACCGATACCGCGCGATATTTTCGTGGGTATCGGACTTTTTCCCGCAATACTGAAATTTTATAAATCGGTTTTATTTCTTTCCTTTCTCTTATCGAATTTATCTTTTACGATATTTTCCGCGCTTTCTTTTTCCATCGTCTGATAAGGCGTTTCGCCCGTCTCCCCCTTGAACACGGTGCAGAAATGCGAAGACGATTTGAAACCGCAGTTGACGGCGACTTCCTTCACCGTGTATTTTTTGCTTTTCAGCATGTTGATCGCCACCGCGACGCGTTTCTGCGTGAGATAATCCTTGACGGAAACGCCCATATTCTGCTCGAATAGCTTGCGGAAATAGTCGTAACTGTACCCCGCGATCTTGGCAAGCTGCTTCGCGTTGATGTCGTCCATATAGTTATTGGAAATATAATCGACAATATTTTTTATATCGTTGTTTACGCTTTTTCTCTTGTCCTCAAGCGCCGTATTGATGAGTTTTATTATGATGATTTCCGTAAAATTGTTGATGAGCTGATAGGAATATTTCGACCAGTGCTGCGTTTCATAATATATTTTTTCTAAATATTCGCGTATACCGTAAGCGCGGTCGCTGAAAAAGCCGGCGATCTCGCCGATATCGGTATTGAGAATATCGAATCCGATATAGATGACCTCGACGTCTTTATCTCCCCTTTCTATATGCCGCACTTTAGGCGGCAGCACTACGAAATCGTCCTTTTTAAACTTATATGTAACGTTACGGAAATGCCCCGCCCCCGTTCCGCTCGCGTAATAGACGAGTTCATAACAGGGATGTTTATGATAAACTCCCTTATAGTCCTCTTCGTATTTATGCCTTACGCAAAATCTCACGTTACACTCGACCATTTTTTGCCGCTAATGCGTTTTTCAGCTTTTCGTTGAAAAGCTGAAAGGGGCGCCCCTTTCAAATCTTCTTAAATAAAGTATATTCCCCGAACGGAAATTTGTCAACAGAAACGCCTGTTTTCGGTCCGATATTCCTTTCAGAAATCGAATTTTTGTTCCGTATTGAAATAATCTTTCCAAGGATCGGCTTTTTTGAGCCTTTCGAGCGCCTGCGCCATATCCACCCCGTCGGGCGCAATCTTATCGAGTTCCCGCCACGAAATGGGCATGGAAACCTTCGCGCCCGGTCTGGCACGCAGGGAATACGGCGCGACGCTCGTTGCGCCCCTGCCGTTCCGCGCCCAATCGATAAATATTTTTCCTCTGCGGCTCGCCTTGCGGATATTCGCGGTATATCTGTCCGGCCACTTTTCCGCCATCAAAAGCGCAATGCTTTCTGCAAAATCGTGAAATTTATCCCAATTCGATTTCGGTTTGAAAGGCACCACTACGTGATACCCCTTGCCCCCGCTCGTTTTCAGAAAAGATTTCAATGAAAGCTTATCGAGCACGCTTTTCAGATCTCTTACGCCCTGACGGACTGCCTGCAGGTCCAAACCTTCGTCCGGATCGAGGTCGAAAACCATCATATCGGGTTTTTCGAGCGTTTTTACTTTACTCCCCCAAATATGGAATTCAAGGGAACCGAGCTGCGCTTCCGAAATCAGCCCTCGGACGTCTTCTATATAAAAATAGTCTGACTTTTCGCCTTCGCCGTTCGCGATTGACACCACGGAAACTCCCGCGCTTTTCGTCGCTGGATGTTTTTTGAAAAAACAAGCTTCGTTTACGCCTTTATGACAACGGACTACGCTGAGCACCCGTCCGCCCGCATATTTCAGCATCCTTTCGGAAACCCTTTCGTAATACCGCACCACGTCTATCTTTTCGACCTGCGGTTTTTTATAGACAATTTTTTTTGGATTGCTGATTTCCACGCCGCAGACAACGTTTTTTTCCGACGTCTGTTCGGCCCGCTCGTCTGCAACCTCGGCGGCATCTTTATCCTCTCTCAAACCCTTGAAACTCGCCTGCCGCAAAAGTCCTTCGTCGGTACGTTCCGCATATTCCGTTTCCGCAACGAAAATAGGCCGAACCCAGAAAAGCACCTCTTTGCCCTGTGGTTTCGGCGCGTTTATAAACGGCGGCGTTTTTCGTTTTATTTTTTCAAACCGCGCAGCAAGTTCCGCCGATTCCCGTTCGCTCATGCCCGTGCCGGCCCGCCCGCAGTACACGAGTTTTTTGCCTTCGTAACAGCCGAGCAGCAACGCGCTCACGCCCGTTTTTTTCTTTTCCGTCCTCGTAAAACCGCCTACGACGAATTCCTGCCGCCTGCGGCATTTGAGTTTTATCCAGTCGCCGTTGCGAGTCCCCGCGTAAGGCGCGTCGAATCGTTTGCCGACTACGCCCTCAAGTCCCAGCTTTTCGGCGGCGGAAAAACTTTCCTTTCCCTTTCCTACGACAAACGAACTGAATTTCAAAAATGCGGGAGCATCTTTCAAAAGTTTTTCCAGTTTCTTCTTCCTCTCTCGCAAAGGCAGGGAACGCAGGTCCTCTCCGTTTTCCGCCAGAATATCGAACGCCATATACGTGAGCGGTCGACCGTTCGGTTTTTTTACGTAATTCTGCAGTGCCTGAAAATCCGAACGGCCTTCTTCGTCCGTTACAATCATTTCGCCGTCGAGCACGAAAGCTCTGTCTTTTGCCCATTTCGCGGTTTCCTCGGCCAAAGTTTTGAATTTATCCGTAAAATCCAAGCCGTTTCTCGTAACAAAACGGACTTTTCCTCCTTCCGCAAAGGCGACGATCCTATACCCGTCGTATTTCACCTCATATATCCATTCGTCGCCGCTCGGCGCTTCGTCAACGAGTTTTGCAAGCTGAACTTCTACCTTGTCGAAAGGATTTTTCGCGTATTCGTCCGCATTGATGTCCGCCATGCTTCTGCCGCTCCTTACGCTGCGTTTAAAGCGTGAAATTCCTTCGGAATTTTTCGCATATCCGTCCTTTTCCTTAATGAGCAGCCAGTTTTCGCCTTTTTCCCCGTTCGTTTTCATACGCACGAGCGCCCATTTTCCTTTGAGCCGTTCGCCGGACAGTTCTATTTTCAATGAGCCGTTTTTCAAACCTTTTGAAAAATCCGTCTGCGGAAACCATTCGCCCTCGTCCCATAGCATAACCGTGCCCCCGCCGTATTCGCCTTTCGGAATGACGCCTTCGAAATCGGCGTACTCGATGGGATGATCTTCTACTTTCACGGCAAGCCGCTTATCCTGCGGATTATAGGAAGGTCCTTTCGGGACCGCCCAGCTTAAAAGAACGCCGTCCATTCCAAACGAAAATCATAATGATCTTTTCTCGCCAGATGATGCTGCACGACGAATTTTCTCGTTTTCCGCCCGTTTTTTCCGCGCGTTCCGCCTTTCGGTTCTTTCGTCTTGCCGAAATCGCGTTTTTTACGATACATATCCAACATTATTCACCTCACTGCGCCGATCTGACTTTGCTTTTCGGGGCGTTTTTAGGCCCTTTGCGTTTTGCCGGCTTTACGTCCTGCAAACTCAAGCGGAGCGCTTCCATAAGGTCGACGACTTTACGGCTTTCCTTATCTTTAGGCGCTATTATCTCTTTTCCCGCGATTTTTCTGTCGATCGCCGCTTGCAGTTTTTCTCTGTATTCGTCTTTGAAATTTTCTATTTCAAACGGCCCGCTCATACTTTCGATCAGAGTCTTCGCCATGGCGAGTTCTTTTTCATTCACCTCTACGTCGATCGATTTAGCGGGATTCTTCTGCACCTCTTCGTAAAAATAAAGGGTATTGAGCAGCATCTGTCCGTTTTTTACGCGCAATGCGATCAAAACCTGTTTGTTTCCCAAAACGGCTTTCGCTATTCCCGCTTTGTTTTCCTGTTCCATCGCCGTCAGCAACAGTTTATAGGCCTTTTCCGCCCCCGTGGGCACAACGTAAAACGCACGGTCGAAATAAAGAGGATCGATCTCTTCCATATCGATGAATTGTTCAATCGTTACGTTCTTATCGCTCTTCGATTTTATTTTTTCAAAATCTTCGTCGGTAAATATAACGTATTTATTTTCTTCATATTCATAACCTTTTACAATGTCTTCCTGTCTGATCACGCGGTCTTCGCAGTCGACGCAGGTCTTTTTATACTGGATCCTCGATCTCGTCTTTTTATCGAGCAGGTTGAAACTGATATCGTTTTCCCTGATCGCGGCGTTCAGCGTGATCGGAATGTAGATGAGGCCGAAAGATATCGCACCTTTATAACTGTAAGCCATAAATACTCCTATGTTCTTTTTATATTTATTATCCCTTTCGCGCGCGGAAAATATGCGAAAAAAATATAAAAAAAGAGCAGTCTTAAGACTGCTCTCAAATTCAACTTTTGTTTCTTTTTTCCTTTCGGAAAAAAGCGTCGGCGGCCTGTCGGCCGCAGCTGCCCCCTTCTCAAGGGCCTTTGCTCTTCAGCTTATCTGTTCAAGCTGTTCATCATCCTGCCAAGGACGAATAAATCCATGTTGTCGATGTCGAAGAGACTGTGATGTTTTCTTGCTTCCTTCTTTTTCATAATTCACTCCTTCGGCGCCTCACGCGCCATATTCAGTCTACCATTTTCCCTCAACCATAGCTCTTTCAAGGACCTCTTCCCTGATTGCGTTTTTATTATAATACGCTGACGCCGCAATGTCAAACATTTTTAATAAAATTTTCAAAAAAATTTTATATTTTAACATTTTTATCATTAATTGAAATTAATTAACACAAAATAAATCTTTTTCAGTGTGTAATTTTCATCAATCACTTTCATTATATTGCAGAAATACATAAAATGTTAAAAAATTTCACAATTTTTGATTTTAGTAATTGATTTATTAACAAGAAAAAAGCCATAGAAAACAATCGTTTTCCATGGCTTTTCTGGTCGGAGTGAAAAGATTTGAACTTTCGACCTCTTGAACCCCATTCCGAAAAAA
>UQZE01000129.1 GCA_900545325.1 uncultured Eubacteriales bacterium | reverse complement strand
CAGACGTGTGCTCTTCCGATCTAATATATCTGAAACCTTTTGAATGGACGTTTCGCGCGCACCCCGAATGGATAATGTGTTCGTATAACCGCGTCAACGGCGTGCGTGCCTCCGAACACGGAAAGTTGTTCGATACGGCGAGAAAAGAACTCGGTTTCGACGGCGCGGTGATGTCCGACTGGGGCGCGGTATACGACAGGACGGCCGCCGTCAAAGCGGGCGTCGATCTCGAAATGCCGTTCAGCCGCGAAAATTACGAAAGACTGGTTGCGGACTACAAGGCCGGAAAGATCGCCGAAAGGGAAATCGACGTTTGTGTAGAACGTATACTCGGCGCCGTCGAAAAGAGGCTGCGCCGCCGCGGCGAAAAAGTGAAAAGAAGCGAAAAAGAGCGGCTCGCCGTCGCGCAGGAGATCGCGGAGGAAGGGCTTGTTCTCCTTAAAAACGACGGCGTTCTGCCTTTGGAAAACGGGCAGAGCGTGAGCGTTCTCGGCCGATACGGCGCGGGCGAAAAAGATTACACGAGCGGGGGCGGCGCCGCGCAGGTGCTGCCGCTCGCGGGCGACGTTACGCTTGCCGAGGCGTTGAAAGAGGTTATGCCCGACAGCGAAATAGACTTTGAAAAGGCATTCAATGCGGACGGCATCGAATCTTACGGCGAAAAGCCGCACAGGATATTGGAAAGATGCGCGCAGAGCGACGTGAGCGTGATCTGCGTGGGAACGGGGCGCTTCGTGGAATACGAGAGCGCGGACAGGACGACGCTTAAACTTCATCCTTTGCAGGAAGAACTCATTTTGCAGACGGCCGCGCAGAATCCCGACACCGTGGTCGTGCTGTACGCGGGCGGCGCGGTGGACGTTTCCGCCTGGGCGGACGAGGTCGCCGCCATCGTTTACGCGGGCTTTAACGGCGAACGGGGCAACAGGGCGGTCGCAAACGTGCTTGCCGGAAAGGTAAGTCCCAGCGGCAAGCTGAGCGAAACCTTTCCCGTTTGCCTGGAAGACACGCCTTATTACGATACTTACCGCGATGTTACCGTCGCCCGATATACGGACGGGGTGGACGTGGGATACCGCTATTACGAAACGGCGGGCGTCGGCGTGCAGTACGAATTCGGGTTCGGCCTCAGTTATGCGGAATTCGAATACGGCGATCTGGAGATCGAGCTTAAAGGCGGACTGAACGCGGAGGTTTCCTACACCGTAAAGAATATTTCCGATTACGACGGAAAGGAAATATCGCAGCTTTACGTGCGCGACGCGGTCGCGTTCGTCTACCGTCCCGATCTCGAGCTGAAAGGATATGCGAAAAACTATATCAAGGCGGGCGACTGCGCGGAGGTGAAGCTTACGCTCGACAGGTCGTCTTTCGCCTACTATTCCGCGGCAAAAGACGAATGGATCGTGGAGGACGGCGTGTTCAACGTTTTCGTGGGGGCGTCCGTCAAGGATATCCGCCTGGAAGCCGCCGTCGTCGTGGAAAACGGCGGGATCGTAAAGGTAAAAATACTTTAAAAAACAAGGGGACGTATGCAAAAAAGCATGCGTCCCTTTTTTATTTTAAATAAGCGCCTCCGCGGAAAAAGCTGTCCTCCGCCGAAATTTTTTCGGCGTTAAAGCAGTTTTACGCCGAGGGATAAGAGGATCCTCGCCGCCTGCGCATAGGAAAAACGCGCGTTTTTGAGAGAACAGCTTTTGGCGTCGATATCGAACCCTGCGGCGTTTTCGAAATCGCAGCCGTCGAGACGGCAGGCGGAAAAGGAAGTGTTCGCGAAAGTGCAATCTCTGAAATCGGAGTTTTTCAGATCGCTGTTGTTGAAATCGCAGTCGATAAAGTTCGATTTTTTAAAAGGCGTTTTCTTCATATCGAACCCGACGAAAGAAACGTATTTGAATGTGCATTCCTCCGCCGAGGAAAAGGGCAGGCAGGCCTTTGCCTGCCCGTAACTTTTTACCAGCGAGGCGAAGCTGAAATTGACGAACGCACATTCGCGGAACCGAGAAGAAAACATCGCGCTGTGGCGGAATTTTACGTTTACGAAAGAGCAGTTGTCGAACCGCACGCCCTCGAAGCGGCAGGCTATAAATTCCGTTTCCGTAAATTTGCACCGCGCGAAAACGCAGTCGGTGAATTCGGCCTCCCGAACTTCTTTTTCCGTCATAGTCTTGTTTTCGAACCGATCGCCCGTATATTCCATGTTTCAATGATAGCACGAACGGTCTTTAATCTCAACAAAAAAATTGAAAAAGTTATAAAAAAAGCGCGCGCAAACGTTTGACATTCGCAAAAAAATCAGTATAATAAGAAAAGTTACATAAATGTTAGATTGCCTAACAATTAGGATGTCTAACAAAAAATCAAAGGGGCGGCCATGGAAAGAAGGGATATCGGATACGAAGTCAAAACGCTCGCGCGAATTATCGACAAAAAGATAGACGCATACGTCGCGGAACTGAGCGGGGGCGAGCTTTCGGGCGTGAAAGGGTGGATTTTGAACTATCTTTTCATGCACAGGGAAACGCCCGTGTTTCAACGGGATATAGAGGCGGCTTTTTACATCAGGCGGCCCACGGCCACGGAATTTTTGCAGAGTTTGGAAGAGAGCGGCTATATCAGGCGGGTTGCCGTTTCCTACGACGCGCGCCTGAAAAAGATAGAGCTGACGGAAAAGGCGGAAAACTTCAACGATCAGATCAAGTACGAGATATCCGCTTTCGAGCGCCGCCTGAGCGACGGGTTCAGCGAGAGCGAACTCGACCGTTTTGAAAACTACATCGCGAGATTTACCGAAAATCTCGGCGAAAAATTCTGACAGCTGCCGCGCAAGGCGGTAAATCTATATATTATAAAGAGGTGAGTGAATTGATAAAAGAGTTGGCTAAAAGCATCGGGCAGTATAAAAAACCTACGATACTCGCCCCTCTGTTCGTTACGCTGGAAGTGGCCATGGAATGTTTTATTCCCTGGTACATGGTCATCATGCTCGACAGGATCAAGGCGGATAATTCCATAGGGAACATCCTGCTTTACGGTGGGATTTTGCTCGGCCTGTCCTTTCTGGCGCTGGCGTTCGGCATACTTTCGGGAAAATTCGCGGCGACCGCATCGGCGGGGTTCGCGCGCAATTTAAGGCAGAACCTTTACTATTCGGTGCAGGATTTTTCCTTTGCAAATATCGATAAATTTTCCACGTCCAGCCTGGTTACGCGCATGACGACGGACGTAACGAACGTGCAGATGGCGTTCATGATGATTATCCGCGTGGCGGTGCGTTCGCCCATCATGCTGATCTTTTCGCTGGTGATGGCGTTTACCATCAACGTAACGCTTTCCTGGATATTCCTCGCGCTCATTCCCGTGCTCGGCGGCATACTCGTCGTCATCATCTGGAAGGTGGATCCGCTCTTTACCAAAGTATTTAAAAAATACGACGCCATGAACGAATCCATTCAGGAAAACATCAAGGGGATCCGCGTGGTGAAATCTTTCGTGCGCGAAGAACACGAAAAGGAAAAGTTCAACCGCACGGCGGAGGACGTGAGAAAGGACTTCGTCCGCGCGGAAAAGATCGTGGCGCTCAACACGCCCGCCATGCAGTTCTGCATGTGGTTCGCCATTCTAATGGTTTGCTTTTTAGGTTCGATGATCAGCGTGGAGAGCGGCGGTTCGGCGCTCAACGACTCCGCGCTTTCGAGCATGATCGTCTACGCGGCGCAGATACTTTCTTCGCTGATGATGTTCTCCATGGTGCTGGTCATGATCACCATCGGCCGCACGAGCGCGGAACGTATCGTCGAAGTGCTTACGGAAAAGAGCACCCTGACCAGCCCCGAAAACGCGCTTACCGAAGTTGCGGACGGCAGCATATCCTTTGAAAACGTGAACTTCAAGTATTCAGCGGAGGCGGAAAAATTCGCGCTCAAAAACGTCAGCCTCACGATAAGACCCGGCGAAACGGTGGGTATTCTCGGCGGGACGGGGTCGTCCAAGACCACTCTCGTCAACCTCATTCCGCGGCTGTACGACGTCACGGAGGGCTCGGTCAAAGTGGGCGGCAGAGACGTGCGCGAATACGATCTGGAAACGCTGAGAAACGCCGTCGCCGTGGTCCTGCAGAAGAACGTGCTCTTTTCGGGCAGCATCAAAAAGAACCTGCGCTGGGGCAACGAACAGGCGAGCGACGAAGAACTGGTGCGGGTATGCAGGCTTGCGCAGGCCGACGACTTTATCCAAAGCTTTCCCGATAAGTACGATACGTACATAGAACAGGGCGGCACCAATGTTTCCGGCGGGCAGAAACAAAGGCTCTGTATCGCCCGCGCTCTGTTGAAGAAACCGAAAATACTCATTCTGGACGATTCGACCAGCGCGGTGGATACCAAGACGGACGCGCTCATCAGAAAGGCCTTCCGAGAGGAAATCCCCGACACGACGAAACTCATCATCGCCCAGCGCGTTTCCTCCGTGCAGGACGCGGACAAGATCGTCATCATGAACGACGGCGCGATCGACGCCGTCGGCACGCACGAAGAACTTCTGAAAACCTGCCCCGTATACAGGGAAGTTTACGAATCGCAGAACAAGAAAGGGGGTGAGGACAATGAATAAAGAAAAAAACGGCGCGGGATCGCTCCGCGTGCTCGGACGGCTGATGAAATATCTTTTCCGCTATTATAAAGGATATTTCGCAGTCATCATGCTGTGTATCGTGATTACGGCCGCGGCGGGCGTTTCCTCCTCGGTATTTCTCGAAATTCTCGTCGACGAGGTCATCGCTCCCGGCATCACGCAGGGGTTCGGCGCGGTGAGCGCCATGCTCACCAAGATAATACTAGTCATGGGCGGCATCTACGTGCTCGGCGTGATCGCGTCCTTCTTCTATACGCGGCTGATGGCCGTCGTTACCATGAACTTTCTGACCAAGATCAGAACGGACATGTTCAGTAAGATGCAGTCCCTGCCGCTCCGGTATTTCGATACCAACACGCACGGCGACATCATGAGCTGCTACACCAACGACACCGATTCGCTGCTGCAGCTGGTGTCGCAGAGTTTGCCGAACATCTTTTTTTCCTTTATATCCATCGTCTATCTGCTGATCGTGATGTTCAATTCGAGCATCTGGCTGTCGCTCATCGTGTTTTTGTGCGTGGCGTTCATGGTCCTCGCCACAAAGCGCATCGGCGGCAACAGCGCGAAATACTTTATAAGGCAGCAAAAGACCGTAGGAAAGACCGAAGGTTTCGTGGAAGAGATGATGACGGGGCAGAAGGTCGTCAAGGTATTCTGCCACGAACGCGAAGCCAAGCGCGATTTCGACGAGATCAACTACCGGCTTTTCAAAGACAGCGAGGCCGCGAACAAATACGGCAACGTGCTGATGCCCGTTATCAACAATATCGGGCACATCGCTTACGTGCTGGTCGCCATCGCGGGCGGCGTGCTGGTGCTCCTCGGCGTGCCCAATCTGTCCTTTGCGGGGCTGACCTCCGCGGGCATCACCATCGGCGCCATTGTCGCTTTCCTCAATATGTCCCGCCAGTTCACGCTCAACATCTCGCAGGTTTCCCAACAGGTGAACTCCGTGGTCATGGGGCTTGCGGGGGCGCGCAGAATTTTCGAGCTGCTCGACCAGACGCCCGAAACGGACGAAGGGTACGTTACCCTGGTAAACGCGGAAATCGACGAAAACGGCAACATTG
>UQZE01000128.1 GCA_900545325.1 uncultured Eubacteriales bacterium | reverse complement strand
GATCTTAACGCCTTAAATGCAGTATCGCTCGTATATCCGCTCCAAAATCTCGTGCTCGCGCTTTCGGTGGGGATAGGCGTGGGGCTGAATTCCTGTATTTCGCGCGCGCTCGGCGCAAAGGACGGCAAACTTGCAAATTCCTTTGCCATGCACGGCGTGCTGATCACGCTGGTAAATGCGGTTTTATTCATATTAATCGGACTGTTTGCGACCGAGCCGTTTCTGAAATTGTTCACCGACGACGAACAGGTGCTCGCTTACGGCGTTTCTTACGGCAAAATAGTGCTTTGTTTTGCCTTTTTTTCCCTTATATATATCGGTGTGGAAAAGCTGTTGCAGGCGACGGGGAACACCTTTTTTCCCATGATCATGCAGGGAGTAGGGGCCGTTATCAATATTGTTTTAGATCCGCTGCTGATTTTCGGTATCTGGATATTCCCCGAAATGGGCGTGGCGGGCGCGGCCGTCGCAACGATTATCGGACAGGGCGTATCCTGCCTGCTCGCCGTGATATATTTTGCCTTCCGCAACGGCGGGATAAAGCTCAGTTTCCGAGGTTACAGGATAAGGGGCAGAGAGCTGGGCGCGATTTTCGCCGTCGGTATCCCGTCCTCGCTCATGATAGCGATGCCCTCCGTACTGATCAGCATTATGAATGCGATTTTGATCACCGTATCGGAAACTGCGGTAAACTTTTACGGAATATATTATAAATTGCAAACGCTTATTTACGTGCCGGCAAGCGGGCTTGTGCAGGGTATGCGGCCTATCGTAGGGTACAACCAGGGAGCGAAAAAATATTCGCGCATGAACGCGACGGTGTGGTGGAGCGTTCTCGTTGTCGGTTCGATCATATTTATCGGTTCGCTCGTATTTCTCTTTTTCCCCGCGCAGATATTGGCGCTATTCAAAGCGAACGACGAAATGTTGAAGATCGGCGTTCCCGCGCTGCGGATTATCGCGAGCGGATTTCTTATTTCTACGCTGGGCGTGATTTTGTCGGGGGCGTTCGAGGCGCTCGGAATGGGCGTCCGCTCTCTGCTCGTTACGCTCGTGCGGCAGTTTGTCCTCATACCGCCGCTTGCTTTTTTGCTTATACCCGCAATCGGGCTGACGGGGGCATGGATCGCCTATCCCGTATCCGAAGTCGCGGCGTCCGCGCTCGCCTGTGCGTTCTACTTCGCATACCTTAGAAAAATCAAGCGGCAGAATAATATTCCGAAACACGCGCGCTTTTCGGAATTCGGCTATTAAAAAAGCGTTCCCGTTCGGGAACGCTTTTTTTATTGTATTTTTTCTACTTTCATAAGGTTTGTTCCTACGTATTTGCCGAGCGGCACGCCTGCGGTGATGACGATTTTGTCGCCCTTTTCGGCAATGCCGAGTTCTTTGACGACTTTCTGTGCGCACGTAAACATCTCGTCGGTGCTGTAAAACATTTCGCAAAGCCGCGGCACGACGCCCCAGTTTACGGAAAGTTTGTTCATTACGCGCCGATTCATCGTCAGCGCCACGATGGGCACGTTCGGACGGAACCTTGAAATCATGGCTGCAGAAGCGCCGCTCGCCGTGAATACGACGATGGCTTTCGCGTTGATTTCGAAAGCGGTGTTGACCGTCGCGTGGGAAATAGTGTCGTCGGAAAGCTGGGTGAAATCGGTCGTCGCGTGGATTTTATGATAATCGATATTGTTTTCCGCCTCGACCGCGATTTTAGCCATCGTGGTGATGACGTTCGGCGGATTGATGCCCACGGCGCTTTCCGCCGACAGCATAACGCAGCTGCTGCCGTCGTATACGGCGTTCGCTACGTCCACGATCTCCGCGCGTGTGGGGCGGAGCTTTGTGATCATGCTTTCGAGCATTTCCGTCGCCGTAATTGCAAAACGGCCCTGCGCGCCGCTCTTTCTGATGAGCAGTTTCTGCAGCGCGGGCAGTTTTTCATAGGGCAGTTCCACGCCGAGGTCGCCGCGCGCGACCATGATGCCTTCCGAAGCGGAGATAATGTCGTCTATATTATTGATGCCGAGCTGACTTTCTATCTTTGCGATGAGGGCGATGTCGTTCGCACCGTGTTTTTTCAGATAAGAACGGATTTCCCGCATACAGTTCCCGTCCTGCACGAAACTCGCCGCAATAAGCTCGGCGTTGACGGAAATCGCATAGTCAAGGTCTTTTTTGTCCGCGTCCGAAAGAAAGGGAATGTTGAGTTTTACGTTGGGCGCGAACAATCCTTTTCTGTCGGAAAGCGTGCCGGCGTTCATGGCTACGGCGTAAATGTCGCCGTCTTTGATTTCGGAAACGGAAAAAACCAAGAGTCCGTCGTTTAAAAGGAGGGTGTCGCCCGGCTTTACGTCTCTGTAAAGTTCCTTATACGTAACGGAAACTTTGCTTTCGTTTCCGATCGTTTCTTCCGAAGTGAAAATAAAGGGCATGCCTTCGCTCACTTCAATCTTGCCGTTTTCGAACGTGCCTATGCGCACTTCGGGCCCTTTCAGGTCTATCATGATCGGCAACGCGATATTCAGATCTTCACGCACTTTTTTCACGTTGGCTATGCGGACGGAATGTTCTTCGTATGTACCGTGGCTCATGTTGATGCGCGCAACGTTCATGCCCGCGAGAGCCATCGCCCTGATCTGTTCGTACGAAGTGCTCGCCGGTCCCAGTGTGCAGATAATTTTTGTCTTTCTCATGCAGGTCCTCCGAATGAATGCTTGTTCACGATATATTATAACGGCTAAGTGCGATAAATGCAAACGTACGGAGCCTTTCGCGGAAATAAATTTAAAAAATAAAGGCCGTCCGAAGACGGACGGCTCGGCGTCAATTCTGCTTTTCGTATTGTTTAGGCGTGATGTTCGTGTGCTTTTTGAACTGCCTTATAAAATGAAACACGTTTTGATATCCCGTCATCTCCGCCACTTCCGATACGGAATAACGGTGCGTGCATAAAAGCGTTTTCGCTATCTTGATCCGAATGGAAATGATATCCTGAATGGGGGAGGTGTTGAACAGCTTTTTGTACACCTCGAAAAATCTCGCTTTGTTCATGTCCACCGTTGCGGACATCGCGTCCACAGTCCAGTCGAGATGGGGTTTATCAAATATGTTCTTTCTGATGTCGCAGAACGCGTTTACGATATCTTCGTCGAAATCGTAAGGCTCTTCCGCGTTGACGTCGCGGGATAGAGAAATGAGAATCTGTTCGAAGTATACGTTCACGGCGTTGCCCGCATATTTGCGCGGGGTGAAAAATTCGTCGTCCGCCTTATTGAAAAGATTGTGCAGTTCTTCACAGCAGGAGGGGTAATATACTTTGTCGCACTCAAGTCCGTAAGCGAGGAGAAGCTCCGCCGCGTCGTCGCCCGAAAAAGTTATCTTTTCAAATTCAACGGCGTTGCTTTCGCAGGAAACCGATTGTTTGGAGGTCGGCGAATAGATGAAAACGGCGTTTTCCTTCGTGCCGACGTAAGCGTCGCCGATGAGAACTGCTGCGGGGTCGAACAAATGTACTATGCTGTATTCGCCCGCGCCTTTCAGACGGGTAAATTTAAATCCCTGTTTTGCCACGGATTTTTTTCTGACGTTAGTGATGATCATTTTCTCTGCACCTGAATAAGGAATTGTGAAACGTTCCGCGTGCCTTGAAAAACAGGCGGACTTAATTAAAAGAACGATATCATTATATCATTAAAATTTGAAAAATACAATAGTTTTTGCCTGTTTTTCGTTAAATTTTAAAGAAAAAATATAAGATATTTACAACTTAAATATTTGCGGGCAAAGCTGTTTTCGGTTTGCAACGCGTTATTTTTCCGAAATATACGCAACGTCAATCCGATTTTTTGAACCAGTCGTCGTCGGTCATGGAGTAAACGCATACGTCGATAAAATTACCCTTGTTGTCTTTTGCGTTTTTTCTGAGAATGCCCTCCGGACGCATGCCGAGTTTCTGCATCACCCGTCCCGACTTCGGATTATCCGTATGGTGCGCCGCGCTCACGCGCACCGCGCCGAGCGTTTCGAAAAACAATTTCAAAACGGCTCTGCCCGCTTCCGGAACGATACCTTGCCCCCAATAACGTTCGGAAAGGCAGTAACCCAGTCCGATAGAGGATAAATCGTCGTTCACGCCGACCGCGCCGATTGATCCGATCGGTTCTCCCGTTTCCTTCAGCACGATGCACCAATCGTAAAATAAAGGGGATGAATAATTGTTTTCCAGCGTTCTGAGGTAGTCTTTCACGCCTTCCGCGTCTTTGTATGCCGCCCATGGCAGATGCGCTGTTACTTTTTCGCTCCCCGCCCAGTTTTCAAACATTTTATCCGCGTCGACTGCGCGGAAACGCCTTAAAATAAGCCGCTGCGTTTCCAGTTCGACCGTTCCCGTATGTTTCATGTTTTTCCTCGCGTTTTTTATCCATTATATAATGCCGTTTCGTTTTTGTAAAGGATTTTGCGCGGCATAATATCATAAAATGTTTTTATCTAAAACAAAATTATTTACTTTTTTAGTTGCATTCGCCGTTGTAAAAGTGTATAATAAAAAAGCCGACATAAGAGATTTTACCGCGGGAGAAGTCAAATTGAGTCTGAATAATAAAAAAAATATTTTTCTTTTGATATATTATTCCGTTACGCTGGCGCTTTCCATTCTTTTATCCGCGCTGATCGTGAAAGTAGATCCTTTCAGTTACGATTTTCTCTATACGTTGATCGTGGATTTGTTCGTCCTGTGGGCGCTGTGCATTCTTTTGCATCTGCACGCCATCGTGTTGAAACAGGCAGGGCTCGCGGCGGGCATTAAAGTTACCTTTACGGTGCTGGTGCTCTTTTTGGTCAACGCCCTTCTGATGGTGTTTTTGAAAGACATCACGTTCAACTGGTGTTTGACGTTCTGTATGGTGTATTTCCTGTTCGTCATTTTCGTGTTGTTCGTGGTTCGCATCCTGCATTATCTCGATTACAGAATTTTAGCGAAGGTTTCGCAGAATAAAAAGCGCGCCATCGTGGTCGGCGCGGGGTCTGCGGGCGCCATGCTTATCAAAGAAATGCAGTCTTCGGACAAGCTCGATTTGTTTCCGTGCTGTTGTTTGGACGACGATAAGGAAAAGCGCGGCAGCGTTATCAACGACGTGAAGGTCGTCGGCACCGTGGACGAAGTCGGCGAATACGTAAAAAAGTACGACGCGCAGATCATTATAATCGCAATGCCCTCGGTGCGCGGCGAAAAACTTAAACGTATTTACGAATTGTGCCGAAAAACGAACCTGAAAGTGCTGACGCTGCCCGGGATATATCAGTTCGTAACCGAACAGGTATCGGTGTCGAAGCTCAGAAACGTCGACGTACAGGATTTGCTCGGCAGGGAACCCGTCCGCGTGAATATCGACGAGATCATGGGGTATATAGACGACAAGATCGTATTGGTTACGGGCGGCGGCGGTTCGATCGGCAGCGAGCTCTGCCGTCAGATCGCCTCGCATAATCCCAAACAGCTCATCATATTCGATATTTATGAAAACAACGCTTACGATATCGAACAGGAGTTGAAGCGGACGCGGCCGCAGCTCAATCTGCTCGTGCTGATCGGCAGTGTGCGCGACAGCGTGAAACTCGACAATATGTTCGATAAATACCGCCCGGAGATCGTATTCCACGCGGCTGCGCACAAGCACGTGCCGTTAATGGAAACGAGCCCGAACGAGGCGGTGAAAAACAATGTCTGCGGCACATATAAGCTGGCGAAAGTTGCCGATAAATACGGCGTGAGATCGGA
>UQZE01000127.1 GCA_900545325.1 uncultured Eubacteriales bacterium | reverse complement strand
GCGACGAAGAAGGAAAAAGCGTGTTCAATGACCTGAGCAGACTTTGTCTGGAAGCTTCGTTGGAATTAAAACTTATCGATCCGAAAATCAATCTGAGGGTAGACTCGAATACGCCGGAGGAAATCTATCTTCTGGGCACAAAATTGACGAAACAGGGGCTCGGTTTCCCGCAGTATTCCAACGACGACGTAGTCGTGCCTGCCCTGGTGGAAATGGGGTACGAACTGAAAGACGCCCGCAATTATGTGGTTGCCGCATGCTGGGAATTTATCATTCCGGGCGTAGCAATGGACATAGTGAACATAGATGCGCTCAATTTTCCGAAAATTATGTTGGACACGGTAAAAGCCGAACTTGAAAAAACTGCTACGTTCGGGGAATTGATGGATAAAGTGAAGGAAAATATCGCAAAAGACTGCGACAGACTGATAAATTCCACAAAAAACATGTTCATGCAGCCTTCCCCTTTCCAATCCATTCTCATGACGGATTGTATTGCAGCGGGAAAAGATATTTCGGAGGGTGCTAAATATAACAATTACGGCTTTCACGGAGCGGGGTTGTCGACCGCGGTGGACTCTCTCGCAGCGGTGAGAAAATGCGTTTATGAAGATAAAAGCGTGAGCGCTTCGGAACTGCTTAAAGCGCTGGAAGACGATTTTGAGGGACATACAGATCTGAGAAACAAGCTGCTGAAAGCGCCGAAAATGGGGAGTAACGACGACGAAGCTGACGAAATCGCAGTAATGCTTTTGAACGATTTTGCCGACAGTCTGCAAGGGAAAAAGAACGAACGCGGCGGAATTTTCCGCGCGGGGACGGGGAGCGCGATGTATTACATTTGGTTTTCCAGCGAACTCGGTGCGACGCCCGACGGCAGAAAAGCGGGCAGTCCGTTTGCGGCGAATTACTCTCCGTCGCTCGATGTTAAGTTCGAAGGCGTTTTATCTGTGATAAAATCGTTTATCAAACCCGACTTGAAACGGGTGTGCAACGGCGGGCCGTTGACGCTGGAATTCCACGATACGGTTTTTAAAAATGAGGAAGGAACGGCAAAAGTTGCAAAGCTGGTGGAAATTTTCGTAAAGAACGGCGGACATCAGCTCCAGCTGAACGCCGTAAACAGGGATAAACTGCTCGATGCGCAGAAACATCCCGAAAAATATCCGAATTTGATCGTAAGAGTATGGGGCTGGAGTGGCTATTTCAGCGAATTGGATACCGTATATCAGAACCAAATACTCAAACGGCTCGAATTCGTCGGCTGAGGAGGAAAGATGAAAAAAAGGATTTTCAGCATGTTTCTCGTCGCGTTGCTGGGCGTTTCGGCACTTTCGGCGGGGTGCGGCAAGAAAAGCGAGGGGATACCGATGAACGACTCGTTTTATAACCCGATCAGGTTAGAACAAAATATGGGTGATCCGTGGATGTATTATCACGACGGATATTATTACTATATGCAGAGCAGCGGCACTCAAATCAAGGTTACGAAATCTGCTTGGATGACGCAGGTTGTGGAAAACATCGAAGACGAAAACGTTACCAAAGTAATTTTCAGGCAGAAATCCATCAACGTGGTGGAAATCTGGGCGCCGGAGATATTCTTTTTCGACGGGCATTGGTACGTTTACTTCACTGCGACTACGGACAGTACGGATACGCTTGAAAAGGACACGAACAGACGTATCTATGGCATGAAAAGCAAGACTGACAACGCGATGGGTGAATGGGAAACGGCGGTGAAAATCGATCTGCCGGCCGACTGCAGGGCGATCGACGCCACTTTCATGGACTACGACGGAAAACAATATATCATTTGGTCGGGCTGGCCTTCCGAAACGAATTCGGATTATAAGCAGAATCTCTATATCACCGAACTCGAAACGGGGAATCCCTTAAAGGCGAAGAGTTTGAACGCCGATCAAAGAGTGCTGATCAGCCAGCCTACTTACGGCTGGGAAACGAAAGGCGCGGTGCAGAACGAAGGGCCTGCGGTCTGTTTCTCTCCAGAAGGCACGCCGTTCGTGCTGTTTTCTGGCAGTTACAGCGGCGGCGACGGTTATTGCATAGGCTATCTCGAACTGACGGGCGATCCCATGAAAACGGAAAGCTGGATAAAAAACAAGGAACCGTTGATGCAAACTGATATGAAGTATTCCGAAGTGATCGCGCCCGGACACTGTTCTGTCGTAAAGAGTCCCGACCAGACGGAAACGTGGATTTGCTATCACGCCGCGAAATATTCGGGTGCGGGATGGGACAGAATGGCCCGCCTGCAGAAGATGGATTGGGTGGACGGTAAGCCGAGCGTAGAGCAGATTTCGAAGTTCAACGAAGCCGTGCCGCTTCCGTCGGGCGAAGAAGTGAACCGCGTGAAATACGAGGCGGAATCCGCAGAACTCAAAGACTGTACGGTCATCGACAGCGAAGGTTATGCTTCGGGCGACAGGGCTGTTTCGGTCATGGATGGCGGAAATCTCACGTTCAATGTATCGGTACCGAAAAACGGTCAATATCTGCTGTATGTGCGTTTTTCCAACAGAGAGGCGACCGAAACAGTCATGAACGTGGAGATTAACGGCGATAAATACGAACTTTACGCACCGAAGACGGAATACGACGATCTTTTCGTACAAACGTATACCTATTGTCCGCTCTATATCAAAAAGAGCGGTAAAAACACCGTTAGGATAACCTGCGACAAGAGCATCTATATCGATTGTATTATCGTGGACTATCTCGATAACGTTTAAGGAGGAGGAAAATGAAAAGCAAAAAATTTACCATAGTTTCTGTATTGACGGCTTTATTTTTGACCGCGGCGCTCGGATTTTCGGGATGCGGCGACAAGAATGTCAGCGATTATTACACCTTTGACGTTTCTTCGATATCGACCGTCATGCTGAAAGGGGAAAGCCAGGTGCTTTCTCCGGAACTGAAAAACCTCGGGGAGAGCGTGAACGATCCCAAATACGGGGTGGAAATTACCGAAAGCGGGGAAGACGTTACCGGCGAAGTTTACGACGGCACGACAAAAGTATTCAGCCCCGCGGACGTAGGTACGTACTCGGTCAAATTTATCGCGCATAACGATAAGGACGAGATCGCGGTGGACGAGGACGGGCAGCCGTTCACAAAGACTGTGGAAATAGAAGTATCCATATTGAGTTTCGCCGCGAAAAATTCCGCAGGTACGGATGTTACCGTAGATGAAAGTGATGCCGACGAGGCTAAGATCACATTCGGGGAAAGCTATGCGAACGCGGAGGACGGTCAGGATTCCGGGCAATATAAAATCACGGGCTTGACGTTTGACGGAAATTTCAGCATTACTTATAAGATCGCTTACGGTACGTTCAATGAAAAGTATGAAGATCCCGCGCTGTATTTCGGTTTCGACAGGAACGACGCGGACAATCATGACGACTGCATCAAGCTCTCCACGGGATCGGGACACTTTGCAACATGGATATATGACAATAGCAACGCGCTTGCCGATCTCAGCAGCAATGCCGAAAACGGATGGAATTTTGAAGTGTGGTATAACACGAATAATTCCGTATCGAACGACGTATCCATAGAAAATTCAACCCACAGACTGACGATAGAACGCTATATCGACGCGGCGGAAACGCAGGCCGTTTACGTGATCTTGTGGGATTACACGCCGTTCGCCTATCTGAATGTGCACGGTAACTTTACTTCCTCGCTTAGCGGGCTTTGGGTGGAATCCGTCTGTACGAGCTGTACGATTTCCATAGAAGAACACAGATCGCTCGAGGCGGATACCGCGGCGCCTGTGATAACTGCAGAGGCTGACGGTACGTATTATGCCGGCACTTCACTGTACGTCGGTTCACTGTTTACCTTTACCGATAACGTCGGCGAGATCACCGAAAGAACGGGATACGAAAACATTATGACGCCGAAATATTCCGTAACGGATAAAGACGGCGTGAACGTATCGCTGAGCGGCGGCGCCCTGCAGCTCGAAGCGGGCGAGGAATATACAATTACCTGTACGGTAACGGATTTTTCGGGTAACGAAGCTACGGCAAAGGTAACGATCATCCCCGAAGAAAGGGATTCAAATCTTCCCGTGGTCGACTTGGACGAAACAGCTTCCGTAACTGTGCCGCTGATCGGAACAAAAATCTATGTTTCCGCAACCGACGAAACAGACGGAGATCTTTCCGACAGCAAAAACGTTGAGATAAAAATTTATTCGGGCGCGAATATCGACGTTACGAAAGACGCTTATTACGTGTATGACGACGAAACCGGAGGACGGCATCACGTATTCCTGCCGA
This sequence comes from uncultured Eubacteriales bacterium, assembly GCA_900545325.1. GTDB lineage: Bacteria > Bacillota > Clostridia > Christensenellales > Borkfalkiaceae > UMGS775. Next base: position 1,499 of record UQZE01000127.1, on the reverse strand, counting down.
CTTCCACAGGTACGTATAAGATCGTTTGCACCGTAACGAATTCCCAAAATTATTCGACGAGCGCAACGAAAGAGATCAACGTGGTATCCGATTACGAGGGAACGGAAATATACGGCTGGAAAGTTTATGATATCAATCTCGGCGGCGACGAAATTATTCTCTGCAAGGACAAACTGATTTTCACTGAGGGCAGCGTGGCTAATTCTGCAAAGATTGCGGTCGCGGAAGTTTCGGAAGCTTATCTAAAAAACTGGACGATTTCTTTCGATATAACGGGTCTGAAATATACCGTGGGAGATACGCTTACGGGCAAACTCAATCTCACGCTCATGTCCATGACTGGAAAAGGGGCCGACAGTCAGTTTGAAGATATCGCCGTCGGCGGCAAGGTCGGAAACGATCTGTGGGGTTTTGAAGCGAACCTGTACGGCGTGGGCAGCTGGGTGACTTATCAATGGCGTACTGTTTGGGATAATCCCACAAAAGAATTCATGCCCGTGCCCGGCGATTACACCGTCGGATGCGGCCGCGACGCAAGCGCCTATACGCAGTATGCCGAGGGAACGCATAATTGGAAGATCGTTTGTTCGACCGATGAAAACGGAACCGTGACCTATACGTATTATATCGACGATCAGATAGAAGCAGTCCATAAACTGCCCGAAACGCACAACAACATGAACGTGCTGAACTTTTTACAGTTCCAGTCCCAGTATATGGCGGGCATTGTTTCTGATATCCGCGTAACGGGCGGCAATTAAAGGAGGAATAAAATGAAAACAGCGAAAAAAATCTTTACGCTCGTTTTGTGCGCGATGATGTTTATTTTGCCTTTTACCGCCTGTAACGGCAAAAACGATCTCAACGGGAAGACGAAAGTTACCCTTTGGGCATGGGGCGATACGGCGGAAATCAATGCGTTCACAAAATTGTTCCAGGAATATAATGAAAACAATACGGATAATATTTACGTCGATTTCGTTAAAAAACCGAGTGCAAGTTATTATACCTCGCTTGAAACGGCTCTCGGCGGCAGACAGCCGCCCGATCTGTTCTACGTAGGCGATTCCTACGTGAAGAGATATGCTTCAGACTATCTGGAAGACCTTTCGCCGTATATCGAAAGGAGCGAGGCCATCGACCTCGACGATATCTGGTCGACATTGATGGAACGATACCAGTTCGACACCGAAACTTACCGCTATTCGGAGGAAGCTTCTATCTGGGGACTGCCCAAGGATATAGGGCCTACGGTCGTTTATTACAATGAAGACGCTTTCAAAGCGAAGGGCATAACGGTGATTTCTGCAAACGACGACGATAACGACGGAAAAGTAACGTACGAAGGAAAGGAATATCCCGCGAGAGGATATGATCCCGAAACGAAAGTTTTCAACAATCAGATCGCCGTTACGTGGAACGACGAGGGAAATTCCGATTTTGACGAACTCAATAAGTTGCTCGCTTCCGGTTCCACGGATAAGGAGATCGGAAGAGCG
>UQZE01000126.1 GCA_900545325.1 uncultured Eubacteriales bacterium | reverse complement strand
TTTAAAATTTTTTCGGCGGCTTCAAACCCGCGCGAAAAGGGTGCGGCAGTCTCTTTACACTATAATAAATAGTTTTACGGGAATTTTACCTTGAAATGATATAAATTGAAAAAATTGGCAGCGATTTTGAAAAAGGTCTTGCTATTGCGGAAAAAATATATTATAATTAAATCGTTGTGAATTTCGGCTTTCATGTCATATGTTCGGCGCAGCCGTAATAAATTTACGGGGATTGCAAACGATAAAGACGAGGTATTACCATGTTATGCCGAAACGGAACTCGATGTGCTTAAAAGGGCGGTAATTATGAACGAGATCATCAATTCTATTCTGAAAGCGGAACAAAAGGCCTCCGAGATCGTAGCGAAAGCGGGGGAAGAGAGCAAACTCATTGCAATCAAAGGCGAAGAAAACGCCGAAAAAGAAAGGGAAAACGCCGTTTCCGCGTTTTCGGAAGAACGTAAAAAAGCGCTTGCAGAGGCGGAACAAAAGGCAGAAGCCGCTTACTGCGAAATTTTAAGCGACGGCAAGGCCCGCGCGCAGGCGCTGAAAAATGCCTGCTCCGATAAGATAGAAGGCGCTGCCGAAACCGCGATCGGGAGGATTTTCGGATAATGGCCGTCGTAAAAATGTCCAAGATCAGATTGACGGGGCTTTCTTATGAAAAAGAGAAACTGCTTAACGCCCTGCACAAAACGCAGCTCGTCGAACTGAAATGCACGGACGACAACGAAAATATCCGTCCCGACGCCGCCGACGAGGCGCTGATCGGGGAAATCAGGGAAAAACTCGCGCGTGCGCAAAGGAGCATAGACTTCATTACCGATCAGCTCGATGTGGCCAAAAAATCGCCCTATTATCCGAAGGAAAACGAGGGATTGAGCAACGATATCCTTATCGGTTACGACGATTTTATGAGCACGCCCGGAAACGAGATAGAACTTTCTTACATTATCGATAAAATGGAAGAATATTCGCGGCGGCTTACAGATACAAAGTCCCGCCGCGTGAAGATCAATAATCTGGAAACGCAGCTCGCGCCCTATCTCGGCGTAGATGAAAAATTTTCCGATTTTAAAGATACGCAGTTTACCAGATGCGCGTTCGGCACGCTTTCGGACGCCGCGCTTGCACAACTGAAAGATTATTTGAGCGTGCAGCCGCTTGCCGCTCTCGAAGTCTTTACGGAAGGGCAGCAGTGCGCGGTTCTCGTCGTCGCACATGCGGAATGCGCGGAGGAAATTTTCAAAAAACTCAACGAACTTTCCTTTGTCAAATGTCCGTTTTCCTACGATTTGACCGCTAAGGAAAAGCTCAGGGAACTGACGGAAGAACGCGGTGATTGCGATCTCGTCGAAAAGGACGTCAACAAAAAGGTTTGCGGCAAATCGGGGTATCTGCGCAATCTGAAAATCCTCGCCGACTTCTATTCGTTCCAGCTTGAAAAACTGGAGGCGGCGGGAAAATTCGGCAGGACGGCAAGCACGTTCACTCTGAGCGGCTATTTGCCCGAAGGGGAGGTCAGCCGCGTGAAAAACGCCGTATACGACGTTTCGGAAGCGGTGATCATGGAATTTTCCGAGCCGACGAAGGACGACTCTCCGCCGACTCTGCTGAAAAACAGGGGGCCGGCAAAAGCCGCCGAATTCGTTACAAACATGTATTCGGCGCCCGATTACAGGGAGTTCGATCCGAACGGTATCGTATTTATATTTTTTATGATATTTTTCGGCCTCATTATGGCCGACGTGGGATACGGACTTCTGCTGCTCGTCGGCGGGCTCGTGATGCTGAAACGGTTAAAAATAGACAACGGTTTCAAAAAACTGGTTTACATCATCACTTACGGCGGCGCGTTCACGATATTGTTCGGACTGCTGTTCGGTTCGTTTTTCGGATTTTCGATGTATTCGTTTCTGCCTGATCCGACTCTGAGCGGAGAGGAAGGAAGGATAAACGTCCTCATCATTCTGCTCGGTTGTCTGGCGCTGGGTTTGTTCCAGATCACGGTCGGATATGTGTTGAAAGCGGTGAATTCTTTCCGTCAGAAACAATATGCGGACGGTATTTTCGACGGGCTGACCTGGGTGCTTTTCAACGTGGGACTGTTTTTTGCGGTATTCAATTTCCTTACGGAATATTTCGGTATTCCCGTTGCTGAAAACGTAAAAAATTTTTTCGGCGCGATGACTCTGCCCGGGGTGATCATGCTGGGCGCGGGCCTGCTCGTCGCCATGCTGACCGCGGGGCGAAAGGAAAAACTCCTCGGTAAATTCACGAAAGGGTTCGGCGCCGTTTACGGCATTATCAACCTTTTGTCGGACGTGCTCAGCTATGCGCGCCTGTTCGGGCTTATGCTTTCGGGCATGATTATCGCGCAGCAGTTCAACGGGATCGGGCTGGATCTCATCGCGGGCGGTTCCGTAGGATATGTGTTCGGCCCCGTGGTCATGCTGATCGGGCACGCATTCAATATCGCGATGGGAGTTCTCGGCGCTTATGTGCACGACTGCCGTCTGCAGTATATCGAATTCTTTTCCAAGTTCTACGCGGGCGAGGGGGAACTTTTCACGCCCCTCGGTTCGCAGTTTAAGTTTATACATTTGACTAAGTAAATTTTTTGGAGGAAACAATTATGAGTGGTCAGGCAATTGCTATCTTGGGATTGGCACTTTGCGCGGGATTGTGCGGCGTAGGCTCCGCAATCGGTTTGTTCAAAACGGGGTCGGCTGCGGCGGGAGTGCTCGCCGAGGACGCGAAAAAATTCAGTAAAGTCATGGTGCTCGTACTGCTCCCCGCTACGCAGGGCATCTACGGTTTTGTTATGGCGCTGGTCGGGCAGGGTTCCGTTGCGGCGGCAATGACCGTAGGGCAGGGCTGGGCGGTATTCGCGTCGGTAATGCCTTTGGCTATCACGGGCTTGATTTCGGCTATTTATCAGGGAAAAACTTCGGTAAGCTGTATTTACGCCGTGGCGAAGGACGAAAAACTTTCGGGTAAACTCATTATGTTCCCCGCAATGGTCGAAACGTACGCGATCTTCGGTTTCGTCATTTCCCTGCTGTTTGCGCTGTCTTTGTAAAATAGGTGCGCTATGGACGGTAAGGAAGCGATTATCGAAAGAATAATCGGCGACGCGGAGAAAAAAGCGGACGCGCTTTTGCGCGAAGCGGAAAACGGCGCAAGAGAGAGCGCCCGCGAGGCGGAGGAGTGGATAGGCGAATATCTTTCCGCGCAGAGAAAGCTCCTCAAAGAGGAGTGCGAAAACGTCGTTTCACGGAGAAAAACCGTCGCCGAACTCGACTGCCGCAAGGTTTTGCTCAATGCGAAACAGGAAGTGATTTCCGAAGTTTTCGCACGCGCTCTCAAGCGGGCGGAGGCGTTCGATAAATCAAAATACCTCAGGATCGTGGAAAAACTTTGCGAGGATAATGCGGAGGAGGGCGATACCGTCGTGCTTTCCGAAAACGCGCCCTTGAAAGAGGCCGACGTCATGTCGCTTTCCGTCGCGAAGAAAAAGAAACTGAAATTCGGCGGCGCGGACGGCAGGTTCGGCGGCGGCGTCATGCTGGTCAACGACGTGTGCGACAAAGACCTTTCCTTCAAAGCGGTTCTGGAAACGCACAAAGACGAGTTGGAAGCGGAGATCGCCGCGGCGCTCTTCGTCTGATTTGGAGAGGCTATGGTAGACAATATCTTTGCCAACGCGCGGGCGGTCGCGGCCGAAACGGGGCTTCTCGGCGCCGACAGGCTGAACAGAATGGCGGACTGCGATTCGCCGGAGGAAGCGTTCAAAATCCTTTCCGAAGTCAATTTCGGGGACGGCGCGAACGCCGACGTGTCCGATTACGAAAGATCCATCGAGGCGGAAGAGAAAAAACTCGCCGCTTTTATCAGGGAGGTTTCGCCCGACGCACGGCTCACGCGCTTTCTTTTGGCTGAAAACGATTATCATAACGCGGAAGCAATCATGCGGTCGAAGTATCTCAAAACGGATTTCGCCGATATGCTGACCGCCGAAGGCTTGTACGGCGCGGAATTTTTGAAAGAGAAGATTTTTTCGGACGATTACAAGAGTTTTTCGCCCTTTCTCGCGGAGGCTTTGCTCGCGGCGGATAATTTATTCGTATCGGGCAGGGCGGACGGCAAGGCCGTGAGCGCGCTTTTCCGCCGCGCTCTTTACCGTGAGCTTTCCGATGCCGCGAAAGGGGAAAAACTGCTTTCGAAAATATTCGTCCCGAAAGCGGACGCCGCAAACATCGCGGTGGCGTTCCGCGCGCGGGACGCCGCGCAGACGGCGGAAATGCGCGTTGAGGGCGGTACGCTCACGGAGGAAGATCTTCGGTTTTTAAGCGAGGAAAACGCGGAGACCGTCAGGGAAAAATATAAATTTTCCCCGCTCAAACCCTTTATCGACCGAGCGGCGGAGGACTTTGCGAAAAATCGCCCGCTTTCGGATTTCGAAAGATATGCGGACGGCTACGCGCTGGAATTTCTCAAAAAGGAAAAATACAGCGACGAGGGATACAGGCCTTTTCTGCTCTATTGCCTATATAAACGCGCGGAACTGAAAAACGTCCGCATCGTAATGTCGTGTCTGACGAACGGGCTGAGCGGGAATTTTATAAAAGAGAGGATCAGGGAAAGCTATGAAGGGTAAAATGGCCATTATCGGCGACGGGGACAGCGTGCTCGCGTTCAAGGCCGTGGGCATAGACGCATTCAGCGTGAACCACCCCGAAAAAGCGCGCGATCTATTGAAAAAACTGGCGAAGACGTATCAGATCGTTTTTATTACGGACGCGATTGCAAAAGAAATATCCGATACGATATCGCATTATCTGACGTCGGCTTATCCCGCGGTCATACCCGTTCCTTCCAAAAACGGGAGCAACGGCTACGGTTACGAAATTCTGAAAAAAGAAATGGAAAAAGCGCTGGGCGTCGATATACTTTTCAAAGACGGAAAAAGCGAAATTGGAGAATGATATGCAAGGAAAGATCATAAAGGTTTCCGGACCGCTCATCGTGGCGGAAAATATGTCGGACAGCAAGATGTACGACGTCGTGCGCGTGAGCGATAAAAAGCTGATCGGCGAGGTTATAGAACTGAGAGGGGACAAAGCGTCGATACAGGTATATGAAGAGACGAGCGGCCTCGGTCCCGGCGAAGAGGTGGAAAGCACGGGAACGCCGCTTTCCGTCGAACTTGCTCCCGGATTGATCGAGGGGATATTCGACGGAATCCAGCGCCCGCTCGAACGGGTGTACGAAAACTACGGCGACAGAATAACGAGGGGTATATCGCTCAACAACCTCGATCACGAAAAACGCTGGAAATTCGAGCCGACGGCGCAAGTCGGCGACCGCGTGGAATCGGGGGATTTTCTCGGTTTCGTGCAGGAAACGAGCATCGTCTGCCATAGGATCATGGTGCCCTACGGCGTGAGCGGCACGGTGAAGGAAATAAAGAGCGGCGAATTCAATATAACGGAAACGGTCGCCGTCGTCGCTTCGGAGGACGGCGATAAAGCTCTGTCCATGTTGCAGAAATGGCCCGTGCGCCGCGGACGTCCTTATAAGGAAAAAATGTCCCCGTCCATGCCTATGATCACCGGACAGCGCGTGATCGACACGCTTTTTCCCATTGCGAAAGGCGGGGTGGCCGCCGTCCCCGGCCCGTTCGGCAGCGGGAAGACGGTTGTGCAGCATCAGCTCGCCAAATGGGCGGACGCGGATATTATCGTTTATATCGGCTGCGGCGAACGCGGCAACGAAATGACGGACGTTCTGAACGAATTTCCCGAACTGAAAGACCCAAAGACAGATCGGAAGA
>UQZE01000125.1 GCA_900545325.1 uncultured Eubacteriales bacterium | reverse complement strand
ATTCAGGCTGAATGCGCGTAAGGGGCAAAAAATACATATCACGCTCGGAGAAATGCTTGACGGCGAAGGGGAACTTACGCTCGCAAATATTCAATGCATTCACAAAGGTAAACGCACGCCTCTGCAAGAAATAGATTATACCTGCAAAGAGGGAATTAACGTATACAAACCGAAATTCTTTTACGGCGGTTTTCAATACGCGCAGATCGATACGGAAATTCCGTTCGATAAAAACGATTTTACGGCCGTTGCCGTATACAGCGCCTTTGAAGAAACGGCGTCGTTCGGGTGTTCGCATCCTCTCATCGATCAATTGTATAAAAATACGTTATGGTCGCTCAAAAGCAATTCGACGGATGTGCCGACCGACTGTCCGACGCGCGAAAGAATGGGGTGGACGGGCGACAGCGAAATATTCTTTAACACCGCGTCGTTTATGGTCGATTATGCCGCCTTCGCCCGTAAGCACGTACGGGATATTTATGACCGTCAGTGGAAGAGCGGCAGACTGCCGCAGATCGCACCGTTCGCCAACGAAGACTGGTTCATGTGGGTGATGAACGGATCAGTCGGCTGGGCGTGCGCAGGCGTGTACATACCGTTATATTTTTATCGCAAATACGGCGATAAACGCATTCTCGAAGAAAATTATGAAGGAATGCTGAAGTATGCGAACTTTATGATAAAACGCGCGGGAAAATGGGGAGGACCTTACGCAAAACCCATGCACCTTTCCCGTAAAAACAGAAAATACGCGGTCAATTGCGGGCAGTCTTACGGAGAGTGGGCCGAACCGGAAGACGTATGTGCTTTCAAGTGGTATGATTTTGCGGCGCCACACCCGGAAGAATCCACGGCTTATACATATTTTACTTTAAAAAGGGTGCTGGAAATAGCTGATATACTCGGCAAAAAACAAAACAAAGAACTTGCCCGTATTGAGGAATACTGCGAGGGCGCAAAGCGCGCGTATCAGGAACTCGTAACGAAGAAAAAATATACGCTCGACACCGACCGTCAGGCAAAACTCGTCCGCCCGCTGTATATGGGGCTGTTAACGAAAGATCAGGAAGCCTTTGCAAAAAGGCGTCTGATCGAGGCGATGGAAAATTACGGATGGCGGCTCGGTACGGGGTTCCTTTCAACGCCGCTGATATTAGAAGTGCTCGCGGCTATTGACGTTGAATATGCATATCGGCTGCTTGAAAACGAAGAACTTCCCGGTTGGCTATCCATGCCGAAAAACGGCGCTACGACGATTTGGGAGGCGTGGGAAGGCAATACCGTAAAAACGAAAGGCTTGGCATCGCTCAATCATTACTCCAAAGGCGCGGTATGCGAATGGCTTATCGGAAGTATGTGCGGCATTGCCGTTGCGGGCGAAAATAAGTTTATCATTGCGCCGCGCCCGGGCGGCAGTCTGACGGAAGCCGCCGCGGAGTATCGGAGCATTTACGGGAAAATCTGCAGCCGTTGGAAGCGCAGCGGCAATATTACGGAATTTACGGTTTCCGTGCCGAGCAACACTACGGCGGAGATGAAATTTCCGTCCGGCAAAACCGAAATTTTAACAAGCGGGACTTATTCTTTTACGGAATAAGACGCGGACAAAGCGAAAGGCGTGCGCCTTTCCTGTTTTCTGACGAAAACAGGAGGGTAAATCGATAAATACGGTTTCATCAGCCGATTTATAAATTTTTTTATGGAGGAAAATATGATGACAAAAGGGAAGAAAAAGGCGCTCATAATTTCATTGAGCATAGCAGGCGTTCTTGCGATTGCGGTTGCAATCACGCTCGGCGTACTGCTGACGAGAAAACCTGCCGCACCGCAGGTAAAAGAAGGGGAAATTTATCGGACCGAAACGGAAACGTTTTGGGTGGGCGTGGGAAGCGCGTACATTTCTTTCAGCTATCGAGATGCGCCCGACGAAAAAGATGCAGCCGTTTACGGCTATGTTTTTGAGGTGCAGGTGAATTCGGGAGGCGGATATTCCTCATGGCTTACGGGAACATGGAGCTTGGAGGAAGAGAACGGTACATACAAAGATCTGATTTTGACTGCAACTTGGGACGATACTGCGGAAAATCAAACCACGCTTGCCGATGCGGAAAGCGGAGTTGCGAAAACCTATGGGCTTAAAGACGGAAAATATACGATAGGCGTTAATCTTCCGAGTGCGGGGACGATTGATTTTACGCTTGATCCCGTTGAGGACAAAGTAGGCGGGGACGAAAAACCTGAAGAGCCTTGTACGGAACACGTTGACGAAAACAGCGACGGTAAATGCGATAACTGTGGTGCGGATATGCCGGAAACCCCCGTTATTCCCGAAGAACCCGAATTATTGCTGACGATGACCGCGACAGACGAAACTACGGCGATGGCTGCAGAAATCAAAATGTATGTCGATAAAACATTCGATTTCTGTCTTGAAATGATGGGCGGCAAAGTATTCGGGGGCACATGGAGTTCGTCGGATGCCACGGGGCAGAATCCTTTGGCGCCTATAACCTTAACGGTAGACGATACGGGAAGTCCCGTTGTCGGCAATACGATAACCGTAACGATAACGCCGGCACAGGACTTCAGCTCTATGACGTACGCTTGCCATGTGGATTATGTTGTACCCGGAATGATTACTATGGCTTTCGATTTTACGGGTAACTTTATAATTTCAGCCTAATATTAAAATAAATGCCGATGAAAAATAACTTTCATCGGCATTTAACGTATGAAAAACATATTAAACAAATTATATGTTTTTTTAATAAAATTTAAAAATCGGGTTGAAAAACACTACATTACATGATATACTGAACTTGAACTTTATCAATGCAAACTGCAAAAGACGGCCTTTTCTTCATAAAATAAAAGAACTGCTGCAACGCAACAGTTCCTATTGCACACAGCGTGTGCGACCGAATAACGGCGGTTTGAAAAAATCTTATTTGAACTAATGGTGTAATCCTGAACGGTAGTCATTCGTTCAATTACCTATAGTATACAACGAAAGGAGGAAGTTGTCAAGAGAATGGGCAAAAATTATTATATCGGGATCGATATGGGGACGGATTCTGTCGGCTGGGCGGTAACGGACGAGGAATACAGGCTGTTAAAATCGAAAGGGCGCGATTTATGGGGAAGTTATCTTTTTGAAGAAGCGCAAGCCGCCGCACAGCGCCGTTCGTTCCGTACGGCGCGCCGCCGTACAGCCAGAACGCGGCAGAGATTGCTTTTATTGCAGAGTTTATTTGCGGAAGAAATGGCAAAAGTCGATCCTCTTTTCTTTTTGCGCCTCAACAACAGTTCGCTTTTTTTGCAGGATAAAGACGGAAAACTGCGCTGTTCGGACGCGCTGTTCGGCGATCCTTCTTACCGCGATAAAGATTATTTCGCCGAATATCCTACGATATACCATCTTCGGGCGGCGCTTTTGCAAGGGGAAGTCAAAGACATCCGTTTGTTATATCTTGCGATACATCACATTATTAAAAACCGCGGACATTTCCTGTTTGAATCGCAATCGTTCAGCGTAGGCGATACTCAAACGGTCCGCGAAAAATTTACTGCAATCAACGCGTTTTTAAGCGACCGAGAAATGCCGACGCTCGAACTTTCTGCGTTAAGCGAGGGGCTCGAAGTATTGAGAAACAGCCGTATCGGCAAGCGGGACAAACAGCTCAGGCTGAAAGATATTTTTAAAACCGGCGGAGAAAAATCTCTGATTGCGCTCGTTAAGGCGTTGACGGGCGGCAGCGTTAATCTGAAAGAGTTGTACTGCGCGGAAGAGAGTTTTGCCGACGTTTCCGTTTTTTCCTTTGAAAAAGCGTCGTTTGACGAAACCGACTTGCCTGCAATCGAAAACGCCGTCGGGCAGGAAGAGGCCGAGCTGGTGCTTCTTCTGAAATCCGTTTACGATTGGTCCGTTTTGTGCGCGATCATGGGGGAAGAACAGTTTATTTCGCTGGCAAAGAAAAAAATATATGAAAAACACAAGGCTGATTTATGCCGTTTGAAAGAGTATATCCGCAAAAATTGTCCGGAAAAATACGCCGACGTATTTCGCCGCCGCGAAAAGAAAAGCAATTATGCGGCGTATATCGGTATGGATAAACAGAAAGGGTGCGCAAAATGCAAGCGCGGGGATTTTTATGCGTTTTTAAAAAAAGAAATCAAGATCGAAGACGAATATATTTTGACGGAAATAGAAAAGGGCGAATTTCTTCCTAAACAGGTTTCCGACGCAAACGGCGTTATTCCCTATCAGGTTCATTTGCTGGAACTGAAAGCCATTCTTGCCAACGCGGCGGGGAAGTTCCCGTTTCTGACTGACGAACGGGACGGAAGTACGGTTGCCGAAAAAATCATATCCCTGATGACTTTCCGTATTCCGTATTACGTGGGCCCGCTGCATACGCAAAGTCCTTTTGCCTGGGCCGTTCGCAAGAGCGGATACGAAAGAACGAGCGTTACGCCGTGGAATTTTGATTCCGTGATCGATGCGGACGCTTCGGAAGAGCAGTTTATCCGCCGTATGACCAATAAGTGCACCTATTTGGCCGGGCAGGACGTTTTGCCTGCAAATTCACTGCTTTACAGCGAGTTTACTTTCCTGAACGAATTGAATAATCTGCGCGTCAACGGGGTAAAAAACGACGCGGCGCGCAAGCTGATTTACGAATACGCAAAGCAGCATAAAAAAGTAACGCTGAAAAACTGTCTCGCGCTGTTGATCAGGGAGGGGCTCCTGCCCGTCGGCAGTCGGGCGGAGGAAACGTTCAGCGGGATCGACGGGGATTTTAAGACGTCGCTCGCTCCGTGGTACGACCTGCGCTTTTTAGGGAATAAGATAGAAACGCACCGTGAAATGTGCGAAGAAATTATAATCTGGATTACGCTGATATCCGATAAAGAGCGGTTGGAAAAACGCATACGCCGCGCTTACGGAACGATTTTGTCCGATGAAGAGATAAAGCGTTTCAAGGGATTGAACTATTCCAAGTGGGGAAGGCTTTCCGCCGTGCTTTTAGACGGAATCGTCAGTCCGCGCTGTGCGGACGAAAACGGTGAACCGTTGACGATCATACGGGCAATGCGCGCGACGGGCGAAAATTTTATGCAGTTGCTTTCGGCAAAATACGGTTATCAGGAGGCGATCGACGCCTATAATGCGGAAAACGCGCCGAGAGGAAAAGTTACTTATAAAACGGTGGAAGATTTGTATTGTTCGCCTTCGGTCAAGCGCGCAATATGGCGCACGGTAGAACTTGTCCGCGAAATCGCTAAAATCTGCGGCGGAGCGCCCAAAAAACTGTTTATCGAAACGGTGCGCGAAGTCAACGACGACCGCCGCGGGCAAAGGACCGTTTCCCGCAAACAGCAATTGATCGATCTTTATAAAAACATCAAAAAAGAAGAACGCGACTGGATTGCCGAAATCGAAAATACGGCCGACAAAAAATTCGACAGCGACAGGCTGGTTTTATATTATCGTCAGCTCGGCAGAAGTATGTATTCCCAAAAGCCGATTCGGCTGGAGGACGTATTCGATACGAATATTTGCGATATCGACCATATTTATCCGCAGTCCAAGATCAAAGACGACAGTTTGGATAATCGCGTTCTCGTATTTAAAACGGAGAATACGGCAAAGGGCGACCGCTATCCGCTGTCCGCAGACGTTCGGGAAAAAATGATTTCGTTTTGGCGCGAATTAAAGGATAGGGCGCTGATCGGCGAAAAAAAGTTCGAACGGCTTACCCGCACGACGGCGCTTACGCAGGAAGAACTTGCCGACTTTATCAACCGTCAGCTTGTTTCGACGAGCCAAAGTACGAAGGCGGCGGCGCAGATTCTCGGGGAAA
>UQZE01000124.1 GCA_900545325.1 uncultured Eubacteriales bacterium | reverse complement strand
GCTCGTAACGGTCTGCCTGTTTACGGCGGTTGTATACTGGAACAATTACTTCAACGCGCTGATGTACATTTCGGCGTCGCATTCCGAACTGTATCCGCTGCCGTTTTACATCATCAACCTTTCCGACCAGTTCCGCGATCCGAACGCGCCGATCGTCATGGGCGATAAATTCAAATACGAACAGAACATTATCGCGTCCACCATCATATTGTCGATGGTGCCGATCTGCGTAACGTATCCCTTCTTTTTGAAATATTTCACCAAAGGCGTGGTCGTCGGGGCGGTGAAAGGATGAGCGGCCGCGTCGTCGCGCTCGATATCGGCGGCACGTTTATCAAAAGCGGCGTTTTCGAAAACGGAAAACTCGGCGCGGTGATGAAAACGCCCACGGGCGCGGGCAGTTTGGAGGAAATCAAGCGCTCCGTTTCCGAAGCGGTGGAATATCACCTCGTCGGCGGAGCGGAGGGCATCGCCGCGTCGAGCGCGGGGGACTTCGATCCTTATCGCGGCGTATGCACGTTTGCGACGGATAACCTCAAAGGTTATTCTGGCTTTGCGCTGAAAGCGTGGCTGGAGGAAAAATACGGCATGCGCGCTTCCGCGCTCAACGACGGTCACGCCGCTATGCTCGGTGAGGCGAAAAGCCGCGCGCTGAAAGAAGCCGCCGTCATGCTCACGCTCGGCACGGGCGTGGGCGGCGCTTATTTCGACGGTGGAAAAGTCGTGTTCGGGGAAGATTTCCGCTACGGGCGTTTCGGACACCTCGTCATGCGCGATAACGGAAAATTATGCGGCTGCGGGCAATGCGGCTGTATCGAAAGCTATATCAGCGCGACGGCTTTGACAAAACTGTGCGCCGCGGCGGGCACCGCGCCCGAAAAGGTCTTTTACGAAGAGCGCCGCGAGAGCCGCGCGGTCGTGAACGAATGGCTGGACGCGCTCTGCGAGGCGATGGAAACGGTTTTCCGCGCGCAGGAATACGATCTGATGATCTTCGGCGGCGGCGTATGCGCCTCGGCGGAGCGGTGGCTGCCGCTGCTCGGCGCAAAGACGGAACGGCGTGCGGAGGTGAGCAAGCTCGGAAATTCCGCGGGACTTACGGGCGCATATCTGTGGTGGTGCGAAAATGGATAAACTCAATGCTGACGTCATCATTATAGGCGGCTCCTTAGGCGGCACGATCGCCGCTTACAGCGCCTGCACGGAGGGCATGAACTGCGTTCTCGCCGAAAGCGGGAAGTGGCTCGGCGGACAGCTGACCTCGCAGGCCGTGCCTCCCGACGAACACAAATATATCGAAACGACGGGCTGCACCGCGACCTACCGTGCCTACCGCGAAAAGGTTCGGGAGCATTACAGAAACCATCCTTTTATTGCGGACGAAGTGAAAAAGGCGCGGTATTTCTGCCCCGGCGGATCTACGGTGTCCCGCCTCGCGCATCCGCCGAAACTGGCGCTTTCCATCCTTACGGAAATGCTGGAACCTTTCCTCTTATCGGGAAAACTGCGCGTTCTCTATAACGTGAAAGCCGTGGCGTGCGATACGGACGGCGACAGAATAAAGAGCGTTACCGTGCGCGGCGAAAAGGGCGATACCGTTCTTTGCGGCAGATATTTTTTGGACGCCACGGACACAGGCGAACTTCTGCCGCTTTCGGGTACGGAATACGTTACGGGCGCGGAATCGCGATCGGATACGGGCGAACGTTTGGCGCCGCTCTCCGGCAATGCTAGCGACATGCAGCCCGTCACTTACGTGGCGGCCTGCGACTGGGAGGACGGCAGGGAGTCCGTAATAGAAAAGCCGTACGCTTACGAATATTTCAGAAAGCTGCGCATGCCCTACGACGAATATCCCGTGCTGAGCATGTACGGGCCGGACTCTTCCACGGGCAAGGCAAAACGCTTCGGCTTTTTCGACGGGGAAAAGGACGAACGGGGCAATACGCTGTTCGGGCTGTTCACCTACCGCCGCATCGTCGCCGCGAGCCGTTTTAAAGAAGGGTATGTTCCGCGGGACATTACGCTCATCAACTGGCCGCAGAACGATTATTTTTTGAACAACGTTTTCGGTACGGCGGACGACGCGGAAAACCTCGAACTGTCCCGCCAGCTCACGCTCAGCTTGGTTTACTGGCTGCAGACCGAGGGCGGTTACAGGGGGCTGGGGCTGAATACCGAAGTGCTCGGCACGAACGACGGCCTGGCCATGCAGCCGTATATCAGGGAATCGCGGCGGATACGGGCGAAGTACACCGTTACGGCGGAAGAGATCGCGGACAGGGGAAACCCGTCTCCCGCAGATCTGCCGCAGAGCGTCGGCGTGGGGCTCTATCATATCGACCTGCACATCACCACGAAAACGCACACCTTTTTCTTTGCGCCGGCGCGGCCGTTTACCATACCGCTCGGCTGCATGATACCCGTGAGAATGAAAAATCTCATTCCCGCCTGCAAAAACGTGGGAACCACGCACCTTACGAACGGCTGTTTCAGACTGCACCCCGTGGAGTGGAATATCGGGGAGGCTGCGGGATACCTCGCGGCGTTCTGCGTGCGGGAGGATATGCTTCCCGCAGAGGTTTCCGCGCGCAAGGAAAGCTTCGCGGCCTTTCAGAGCCTGCTGCACGATCGGGGCGTCATGACCTCGTGGAAACTGTGAAGCGGAATAATTTCCCCATTCTTTTGATTTTTGTAAAGAAATATGTTATAATGCAATCAGAATATTGCGGAGCAATGCAAGAGGAAAGGGAATGATTGGTAAAGTATTCGATCGTATTCAGGCGATACGTCCCGTTGCGACAAAAACGGAAAGAAAATTGATAGACCGCATCTGCGAGATAGATAAAAAAGACCTTATCTATCTGTCCATCACCGACCTTGCGGACATGCTCGGCGTGGCAGAGGCCACGATTCTGCGTTTTTGCCGCAAGCTCGAATTCAAGGGGTTTCAGGATTTCAAGCTGCACCTCAGCCAGGATATGGTTACGGAAAACGAAGAGGTGCAGGGGATCCCGCAGAGCATAGCGGAGCAGATGACCGGAGCCATCAAAGAAACCTGCGAGCAGATAGACTATCAGCAATGTTTGAAGATAGCGGATATGATTATCGGGTCGAGAAAGGTCTGCGCTTTTGCGGTGGGCAATTCCACGATCGCCGCGCACGAAGCGAAAAACAGGCTGCTTAAAGCGGGCATCAATCTGGAAAATTCCTGCGACGTGCACAACCAGGCCATCATCACCGCCAACCTGAGCCAGCAGGATCTGCTCATTTTGGTCAGCGTGAGCGGCAGCACGAAGGATATCATACACCTCGCGGAGATCGCGAAGGAAAACGGCACGCCGATCGTTGTCATCACAAATTATTCGAAATCGCCGCTGGCGAAGTTTGCGGACTATCTTTTGCTTTCCTGCCGCAAGGAGGCGGCGTACGAGGGCGGTTCTCTGGCGACGGTCGTGGCACAGTCGTATATCATAGACGTGCTCTGCACCGCCGTGTTCGAACGGCTCGGCAACGAGTCGAAGAGAAAGTCCATCAAGGCGAGCACCGCCGTTTCCGATAAATCCATTTAGGAAAAAAAGTTATGTACAATTTAAAACAGTTGGAACGAACAGCTTCAAAAATAGAACGTCTGGCGGATATATACGAACCGTTCGTCGTTCTTTCCCGCTCTCCGCTCCCCGTTACGCACGCGGAAAACAGGGATTTCGGCCCCGTCCGCGAGGGATATGAATGGGGCGGAGATTTTGTTTACGCGAATTTCGAATGTACGCTGCCCGACCTGCCCCGTCCGCTCTGGCTGGAGTGCGATACGGACGGCGTGGAACATCTGATATTTGCGGACGGCAAGCCGCTGGATATGACGGACTGGGCGCGCGAGATCGGCGCGCCGTCCGAGCGGCTGCACCGTTTCGTCAGCCTGGAAGAAGTCCCCGCGGGCGCGTGCCTGCGCGTGGAGGCCTATGCCGGGCACACGATGTACGGAACCATGCCCTACGACGCAAAGATCACGTTCGGTTGGTCGAAATACCGCGAAAGGTGCGTCTTTCACGGGATTTACGCCGTGAGGCTCGACACGGAACTGAAAGAGTTCCTGCTCCGCCTGCGGCTGCTCGTCTCCTATTACAGAAGCGGCGGTTCGCCGTGGAACAAGATCGAAGAGTTCAAGATTTTCGAAGAGCTGTTCCGTAAACTGTCCCTGCTGCCCGAACGCCCCGAAAAGGCGTCCGTCCGCGCGGCGAACGAACTCCTGAAAAAATATTTCGGCGGAAAAAACGCGCGCGCAAGGAGCCCGCGCATCGGCCTTGTCGGGCACAGCCATCTGGATACGGCGTGGCTCTGGCCCGTGGAGGAAACCAAACACAAAGCCGTGCGCACGGCGGTCAACGCGGTGCGCCTGCTCGAAAAATACCCGAATTACACTTTCATCATGTCGAGCGTGCTGTATATGGACTGGATACGCAAAAGCAGTCCCGAAATCTTCGGCCGCATCAAAAAGCTGGTGCGCGAGGGCAGGTTCGAACCGAACGGCGCGGCATGGGTGGAATGCGACTGCAATCTGACGGGCGGCGAGGCGCTGATCAGACAGTTCCTGCGCGGCCAGAGCTTTTTAAAAGAGCATTTCGGCTATCGCGCGGACGTTTTTTGGCTGCCCGATACTTTCGGTTACAGCGGCGCGCTCCCGCAGATCATGCGGGGCTGCGGCGTGAAATATTTCCTCACAACGAAGCTGAGCTGGAACGATACCAATCGCTTTCCGCTGGACGCTTTCCGATGGAGGGGGATAGACGGCAGCGAAGTTATTGCGCATTTCAACACCACGCATTCGCCCGCCGACCCGCGCGCCGTCCGCGCGCGCATGGAGGGCATGCTCAACAAGCATATTAACGATTGCGCGTTGATCGCCTACGGTTACGGCGACGGGGGCGGCGGGCCCGACGAAGACATGGTGCGCACGGCGCTCATGACCGAAGAAACCTTTGCCGACGCTCGCGTGAAACACACGACCGTGAGCTCGTTCATGGAGGAGCTTTCCGCAGAGGATTTGCCCGTTTATGCGGGCGAGTTGTACCTCGAACTGCACCGCGGCACGCTCACCATGCACCACGACATCAAAAAATATAACAGACAGCTGGAAATATTGCTGCACGACGCGGAATTTCTCGGCTCCTCGGGACAGGCGATCGAGGAGGAAAAGCTGCGGAAGTGGTGGGATATTTTGTTGTTGAACCAGTTCCACGACATCTTGCCGGGCACATGCATCGCGCGGGTGAACGATATCGCCAAAGCCGAACTGAAAGGCGCGGTCGAAGAATGTGCCGCGGCAGTCCGTCCGACGGGAAAGCCGTACGTCAACACCCTCTCGTTCGCGCGTGAAGAAACGCTCGAAACAGAGGACGGAGAGCAGGAATACGAGGACTTCGACGGAAGAAAACGCAGGATAGGCCGATTTGCCTTTGCGCCGTTCGGCGAGGGCAGAAGGGTGCGCGGCCCGGAAAAAAGTCCCTTTGTCTTTGAAAACGGAACGCTTTGCACGCCTTACGGAAAGGCCGTTCTGGCAGGGGGAAAAATCCTTTCGTACGTTTGTTTCGGCCGCGAAACGGCGGCGGGCGCGCTGAACGAGCTGCGCGTTGCGGAGGACATGCCTCGGCTGTGGGATAACTGGGACGTGGACGCCGATCTGCCGCTCATCGAAAAGGAGGCGGAATTTATCTCTTCGCGCGTCGTTTCGGACGGCCCGCACGAATTCAGAATTCGCTGTTTTTATCGGATCGGCAAAAATTCGGAAATGACCGAGGACGTCGTTTTCGACGCCTATTCGCCGCTCGTTACCTTTGAAAACAAGCTCAACTGGCAGGACGACCACCTGCTTTTGCGCGCCTATTTCGAAACAGACCTGTTCGCTCCCGCCGTGAAAAACGAAATCCAGTTCGGCTGGCTGGAACGCCCGACCACCCGCAACAGCAGCGAACAGCAGGCCATGTTCGAAGTGTGCAATCACAAGTGGTCCGACCTTTCGGAAACAAATTTAGA
>UQZE01000123.1 GCA_900545325.1 uncultured Eubacteriales bacterium | reverse complement strand
ATCTGTTTGCGGCGCAAACAGAATAAGGGGCCCCTTATTCTCGCATCGGTCGAATAATAAACGCCCTTTCCCTCGTTGTCGATTTCATATTAACATACATTTTTAACGATGTCAATATGGGTAAGCTTTCCGATTTCCGACGATTTCACCCCGCAGGTTTTCCAATTTTCGGAAAGCATGAATAATTTACGGTTGACTTTTGCCGATATTTTTATTATACTTTTGGAAAAGGAGTAAATACCGTGAGCGATATAGTCAGTTTCAAGAAAAACATCGTGCTTTACGTGAACAATCCGAAAGATCACGACATGATCTGCAAAGTGAGCCGCGCGCTCGCCTCGCCCGACCGCGTGCGTATTCTCAAAAGCCTGCTCAACCACCCGAAATACCTTTCGGACCTCTCGCAGGAACTGGGCATCCCCGTTTCCAGCGTTTCGCGCCATATCGACGCGCTCGCGGAGGCGCAGCTCGTGTTCGTCAACTATCAGCCCGGTCTGAAAGGCCATACCAAATTCTGCACGCAGCTCGCCGCAGACTACACCGTTTCGCTGTACGCCCCCACGCAGGAAGAAACCGAGGAAAAGGAGTACACCGTGGAAATGCCTGTGGGCATGTTTTCGCATTGCCATATCAAACCGCCCTGCGGCATGGCGGGCAAAACCGACGAGTTCATCGCCCCGTTCGACGATCCCAGCGCATTCTTTTCCCCCGAACGCATCAAGGCGGAATGCATCTGGTTCGACACGGGCTTTATCAGCTACACCTTTCCCGCCTATCCGCTCTCGCACCACGAGTGCCGCGAGATCACCTTCGGCTTCGAGATCTGCTCGGAAACCTTTTTTTACAACAACAACTGGCCAAGCGACATCACCGTATATATCAACGAAGCGGAGATCGCGACCTTCACTTCGCCGAGCGATTTCGGCGGCAGACGCGGGCGCTATACGCCCGACTACTGGCCCGTTACGAGCACGCAGTTCGGGCTTTGGAAAAAGGTTACGGTCAACGGGAACGGCGTGTTTTTAGACAACGTGTTTCTCCACGGCAAAGTTACCTTCGACGACCTCAAACTGTATGACGGCAGCGGCATAAAATTCAAAATAGGCGTCAAAGAGGACGCGCTGCATAAGGGCGGGCTCAATCTCTTCGGCAAGAATTTCGGCGATTATCCGCAAGCCATCGTGATGACGGTGAAATAATGGAAAGGCAGGCCCCGCGGGCCTGCCTTTTTTACATTCCGATATATTTTTCCATACGGCGGAGCGCTTTCCGCTTGGTATCCATCATGCTGTGCGCGTAGCGGTTGAGCGTGATTGCGGCGTTCTTGTGTCCGAGCAGTTCGCTCAGCGTTTTCACGTCCACCCCGCATTCCATTACCCGCGTGGCGAACGTATGCCTGAGCGCGTGAAAATGCAGTACGCGTATGTTGTTTTTCCGCAGCAGGTTTTCAAAACGGTGCTGATAGGCCCGCACCGAAACGCGCCCCTTTCTGCCGCAGAACACGTATTCGCCCCCGGCATGTTTTTTCATCTCTTTCAAGGCCTCCGCCGCTTTCGGGGACAAAGGGATCGCGCGGCGGGAGGAGGGCGATTTCGGTCGGTCGATATAGTCCGTGTATCCCCCGTCCTCGGCGCGCAGCCGCACCACCGTCTTTTCCACGCGGAGCAGGTTGCTGCGGAAATCCACGTCCCGCCAGGTGAGCGACAGCAGTTCCCCTATCCTGATGCCCGTATGCAGGCAGAGCACGATCCCCGTGTAGATACCGCCTTTTTCCATGCAGATACGTTCTATCTTCCGCTGTTCCGCGCGGGAAAACACCGCTGTTTCGCGGTTTTCCTCCTTCACGCGCACCGCGCGGCTGCACGGATTTACGCTTATATGCCCGAAACGGACGGCGCAGTCGAGCGCGTTTTTCAGCACGCCGAACAGCAGATTGACGCTTCGCCCCGAAAGCCCCGCGCCCGTTCTGAGATTTCCCCGCCTGCGCTTTTCCGCCAGAAAGATCTGTATCTTTTCCGCCGTGAGTTCGTTCAGCCCGTATTCGCCGAACGCGGGCACGAGGTGCAGGGCCGCGATGTCGCGGTATTGCACGTACGTATGATACTTTACCGTATTTTTTTTGCAGTTCGCGAGCCAGAAATCCATCCATTCTTTTGTTTTCATCTTTTGTTCTCCCTGTGGGTTTTTACATATTCTACCACCGATCGCCCCGCGCCTTCCACTTTGAGAACTTCTTACCCGCAAGAAAAAAGCCCGCGGATTTTCCCGCGGGCCTTTCAGCCGTCAGAACATGGACACCTGTTGATACTGCGCCCTCTCGAACGCTTTTTCACGCTTTACGCCGTCGGGCAGTTCCTCCGTAAAGGGCGACGGTCTGCCCCCCGCGGTCAGCACGAGTTCTTTTTTCGCGCGCGTCATGCCCACGTAAAAGAGCCGCCGCTCCTCTTCCTCGTCCGTTTCCCCGCCGACCGTCAGCGGCAGGGCGTTTTCGTTCAGTCCGCACACGAACACCGCGGAAAATTCCAGTCCCTTGGCGCCGTGCATGGTGGATATTTTCACGGCGCCCGCCGCGTTTCCTTCCGAAATTCGCACGTCGCCGTCCTTGCCCTCCAGCAAAGCGGCGAGAAATTCGGGCATATCGGCAAAATGCGCCGCTTCTATGAGTTTATCGAACTCGGCCGCGCCGATTTTCATGTACTCCTTCCACGCCGCGAGTATCTTTCGCGGCCGCCCCTTCATCATCGGAAGGAATTTTTCTTTCGCCCGTTCGAAGTTGTCCCGCCCGCAGAGGTATTCCGCCGCGCGCGTTTCCGCCCCTTCGTTCCCGCTCAGCAGCGCGCTGAAAAACGCGAGCGCGCCGCTCACCGACGCGTGTTCCAGAAAATCGGTCTTTCCCGTTACCGAACACGGGATATCGTCGTGCCTGAGACACCGCTCTATCGCCTCCGCCTGCCTGTGCGTGCGCACCACGACGGCGATATCGTCGAACGTGAACAGTTTTTCCTCTCTCCCCTTGCCGAGCATATCCAGCCCGCCGGCCATGCGCGCGATTTCCTTTGCCACGAAGATTCCCTCGGACAGTTCGGAGGCGCAGCGCACCAGCCGCACGGCCGCGCCCGACGGGCCGACCGCCTCGAGCTCGCGTTCGCCGCCGTTGTGCGCGATGACCGTTTTCGCCGCCCCGACAATTTCGGGCGTGGAACGGTAATTTTCCTTGAGCCGCACGGTAAGCGTTTCGGGAAAATCGGCCGTCAGCCGTCCGAAACAGTCTGCCGCCGCGCCGCGGAAAGAGTAGATCGCCTGGTCGGGATCGCCGATGGCGAACAGCGTTCCTCCGCGCCCCGTCCACATGCGCACGAGTTCGTACTGCGCAGGGTTGACGTCCTGAAATTCGTCCACCAGCAGGTTGGTAAAACGCTTATCGCCCACGCCCAGCGACAGCGCTTCCGCAATCAGATCGTCGAAATCGAGCAATCCCGCCGACCGCAGTTTTTCCGTATAAGCCTCGACCGCCCGCGCGCAGTCGGCCTTTCTGCCGTTTTTATGCGCGGATACCGCGTTCAGAAATTTACGCGGCGCCATGTTCACGCCGTATTCTCTGACCGTTTCTTCCGCCGTCCGCAGACAGAAAGCGCGGTCGGCGAGGGCGAATTCGTCTTTCAAAAATCCGTAACAGATCGAATGGAACGTGCCCGCCGTTATTTTCTCCGCCGCCCGTTTCAGCTTTGCGGAAAGCCGCTCTTTCAGCTCGGCCGCCGCGCTGACGGTAAACGTTACCGCGGTGATCTCTTCGGGTTTTGCTCCCCTTTCTATCAGTTTGCAGATGCGTTCGACCAGCGTGAAAGTCTTGCCGGTGCCGGGACCTGCGACCACGGCGGTTATGCGCGCGCCGCTCTCCGCCGCCGCGCGCTGTCTTTCGTTCAACCCGCGCGGGACCTCCGTCCGCGCCTCTTTTTCTTCCTCCGCAGGCGCGGCGGCCGGCTCTCGCGCGGCCGTCGCGGCGACAGGCAGTTCGTTCAAAAAATTCAGCTGTCCGCCGAACGCCTTCAATTCGTCGTCGGTAAAGAGCGATATGGTGCCGTATTCGCCGTCATACCCCGCGTTTTTGATGACGCGCCCTTCGCGCAGGCGCCGTATGCCCTCCGCGATTTGCACGCCGCCGGCGCGGGCGATTTCCTCCGTCGGCGCAAGGCGCAGTATATCGCTTTCCGTACCCAGCGAGGAAAGCAGCTTTTTATAGACCTGCTCCGCTTTCGTTCCGTTTTCTCCTATGCCGAGCGAGGCGGAAATGACCTCCGGCAGGGGTATGAGATGCTCGAAAGGCTTTGCGTTCGCGGGAACGTAATCTTCGCCGCGTTCCGCGAGCTGTTCCAGGCGGTTCAGCACGCCCACCGTAATCTTTTTGCCGCAGATCGGACATCTGCCGCCGTACGCGAGCGTTTCGGCGGGCGTCAGCCGCAGACCGCAGTTTCTGTGTCCGTCGAGATGGTATTTTCCCTCTTCGGGAAAAAACTCTATCGTGCCGTGAAAGCCCTCCCCCATGTCGAGCGCGCGTTTGAGCGCGGGATAGGAAAGGTCGGTATCCAAAAGGTTGCTCTCCCTGCCGAGCTTGTTCGGCGAGTGCGCGTCGGAGTTGGATACCATCACGTAACCGTCGAGCTGTTTTACCCGCCTGTTCATCAGCGGATCGGAGGAAAGCCCCGTTTCCAGCGCGCGGATATGCCCCGCAAGGTCGCCGAAACACTCCTCTACGGAGTCGAAACCCGAAAAGGCTCCGAACATGGAAAAATGCGGCGTCCAGATGTGGGCGGGAATGAACACCGCCTCAGGACAGACGTCGAGGGTGATCGCGAGCAAATCCTTTGAAGAAAGACCTAAGATCGGCCGCCCGTCCGAACGGATATTGCCGACGGCTTCCAGTTTCAGAGAAAGGCGTTCGGCCGCGTCCAGAGACGGGAGCAGAATGACGTTGTGTACTTTGCGCACCCTGCCGTCCTGCTTGTAAATACAGCTTATCTCCCCCGAAACGACAAACCGCGGCGAAACTGGAAACCCGCAGAAATCCTGCAGGCGGCAGCTTTCCTTAATGCGGTAAAGTCCCTCCTCCGCAGGTTCGAGCGCGTTTTCCAGCTCCTCCCGCCAGGCGGGATGGGTGAAATCGCCCGTACCGACGAGGCCTATGCCCTTGCGCCTCGCCCAAAGATCCAGGTTGGGGACGTCCCCGTTCTTGCTCGTTGCTCTCGAATATTTCGAATGAATATGCAGATCTGCTATGTACATATGTACATTATAACGCCGATTTGCGGATTTGTAAATATTTTCGGTAAATTTTGGAAAATATCAGCGGCGTTTTTTCGTTAAAATCCGTTCAAGCGCGCCGCCGATCGCCTGCGCCATACGGTAAAACCCGAGATCGTTGGGGTGCGTGCCGTCCACCGTGCAGTTTACCCTGTCCTCTTTTGCGAACAGTTCCCGCCCATCCAGAAAATATACGTTCTCGTCGCCCGCCGCCGACGCCCTTTCATAGGTGCCGCGCACGATCGCGAGGCGGGCCGCCGATTCTCCGTCGCGTTCGAAATCAGGGCGGCTCACCAACAAAAGGGGCGTTTCCGGCCGCCCGGCGCGGTAACGCTCGTACATTCGGAAATGCGTCGCTTCCAGTTCGGCGGCGCAAGGCGCGTTATGGTCGTAGTCGAAAACCATCGCGCTGCAATCAAGCGAGGCGAGATAATCGGTCATCGCGTCTTCCGCATGCGCGTTGCCGCTGAAACCGAGGTTGACAAAGTCCATGCCGAGCCGTTTGGCTACGAGGGCCTGATAGCTGTTGTCCGCGCGGCTCGCGCAGCCTCCCTGCGTGATGGAAGAACCGTAATACACCACGGGCGCGGCGTCTTTATATGCCCGCCCGCGTTCCAGCGACGCGCCGCTTTCCAAACCGATATAAAGTTCCGTAACGTCGTTATATAAGGGAAAATACAGAATGTATTCGCGCATGCCGCCGCTGCCGAGCGCAGCCGTGCGGAGAAAGCCAGATCGGAAGAGCGTCGTGTAG
>UQZE01000122.1 GCA_900545325.1 uncultured Eubacteriales bacterium | reverse complement strand
CCGAGCCGCTCGCCAGCCGCGTTACCTTAATGCCGAGCGGTTTGACCAGCCCCGAAATATACATGGCCGTCGCCTCGCCCTCCACGTCGGGATTGGTGGCGAGAATAATTTCCTTCACCCCGCCCTTTTTTATGCGTTCGAGCAGTTCCTTCACGCGGATATCGGACGGGCCTATGCCGTTCATGGGCGAAATGGTGCCGTGCAGAACGTGATACACCCCGTCGAACTCCGCGAGCTTTTCTATGGCGATACAGTCTTTCGGCTCCTTGACCACGCAGATGGTTTCCGGGGTGCGCGTCTTGCATACGTCGCAAAGATCGCCCTCCGCGAAGTTGCCGCAGACCTTGCAGTAGTGTACTTTCCGCTTTGCGTCGAGAATGCTTTCGGCAAAGGCCGCCGCCTCCGCGTCGCTCATATTGATCACTTTATAGGCGTAACGCTGCGCCGTTTTCGCGCCTACGCCCGGTAGTTTGGTAAACTCGTTGATGAGTCTGCCGAGCGGTTCGATAAAAACTTTCATGTATTAAAACATCGACCCCATGGCGCCGAACGCGCCCATCTTGTTTTTGGAAAGTTCGTCGGCCTTGGCCTTTGCGTCGTTCATCGCCGCGGTGATGAGATCTTCCAGCATCTCGACGTCGTCGGGATCCACCGCTTCGGGCTTGATGGAAATGCCCAAAAACTCGTTTTTGCCGTTGACGCGCACCTCTACCAGTCCGCCCGCGGCGCTGCCCGTAACCTCGGCGTTTTCCAGCTCTTCCTGCGCCTTGGCCATTTCCTGCTGCATTTTCTGCGCCTGTTTCATTAAGTTCTGCATGTTGCCGCCGCCGAAGCCGCCGCCGTAACCGCCTCTGAATCCTGCCATTTTCCTTTCTCCTTTTTATTTACTCCACGATGACGATGTCGTCGCCGAATATCCGCTTGATCTCGTCGACATCGTTATCGAATTTTTCCGCGTTTTTCGCGCTCGTTTCCGCCTTGACTTTGAGCGACGCGCCGGCAAAACGTTCGAGCTGCCGCTTGATGGCGGCAAAATTCTCTTCCTTTTCCAGCACGCTCAGATCGTTATCGTTTTTCGCGGTGATCACAAGGGTTTCGCCCTCGATCTCCCCTTTCAGGCTCTGCAATACCGCCCAGAGCATGAGTTCGCCGCTCTGCCGCAGGCCCCGCGTAACGATTCCCATGACCTCTTCCGCCTTATGCGAAGACAGCGCGTCCCCCGCCGCGCGCGGCCTCGTTTCCGCGGGGACTTCCGCCTTGACCGCCTTTTCGGGAACGGTTTCCGCGCCCCGCGCGATTTCCGTCTTTGCGGGCGCGAAACTGCCCGACGCGAGTTTATCTTCCAGCGTTTTGATCCGCGCCGTAAGCGCGTCTATATTGTAATCGCTTTCGGGCTTTGCCGCCTTGACCGCCGCCGTTTCAAAGAGAATACGCGGGTGCGTGGTATATTTGAGATCGGCCTCCGCCGAGGCGAAAATTTCCATACACCGCAATATCCTGGGCGCGGGCGCGAGCTCCGCGACTTCTTTCAACTCCCTGAACCTGTCTTCGGGCAGGGCGAGCACCGCGTTGGGTTTCGCCAGCGTTTTAGCTACCAGCAGGTCGCGCAGGTAGGACACCACGTCCTTTGTGAGCACGCCCATGCTCTTGCCCATGGAGGCGAGCTCGTCTATCGAGAGGAACACGCCGCCCGCGTCCCCCTTCAGCACCGCCGCAACGAGGTTTTTGATCTTTCCCGTATCGGACGTGCCGAGCACCGACAAAACGTCGTCATAAGTGAGCACGCCCTCCGCAAAGGAATCGCACACGTCCGCGATGGACAGCGCGTCCCTGATGCTGCCCTCGCCCGCCTTGGCGATAAGGGTAAGGGCCTCCTTTTCGTATTTGCGGCCGAGATCGTCGAAGATGTCCCCCACGAGCTTTGCCAGCCGTTCGGTCGATATGAGTTTAAAATCGAAACGCATGCACCGCGAAAGAATGGTCGCGGGCAGCTTGTGCGCCTCGGTCGTGGCGAGAATGAAAACCGCGTGCCTAGGCGGTTCTTCCAGCGTTTTCAAAAGCGCGTTGAAAGCCGCCGCCGTGAGCATGTGCACTTCGTCTATGATGTATACCTTGTAGCGGCAGGAAACGGGCGGATACGCTATCTTTTCGCGCAGGTCGCGTATCTCGTTCACGCCGTTATTTGACGCCGCGTCTATCTCAACCACGTCGAGCGAAGAAGCGTCTTCCAGCGCGCGGCATACTTCGCATTCGCCGCACGGCGAACCGTTGACGGGGTGCAGGCAGTTGATCGCCCGCGCGAAGATGCGCGCGGTGGACGTCTTTCCCGTGCCGCGCGTGCCGCAGAACAGGTAGGCATGCCCTATCTTGTCCGTTTCTATCTGATTGACCAGCGTGCGCACGATATGATCCTGCCCGACCATTTTGTCGAAACTTTTCGGGCGGTATTTCCTGTAAATAGCCGTATATGCCATAATTTATGCACCTTCTCCGTTGACTATTCTCTCTATTTTCTTTCTGATCCGCTGCAAGGCGTTGTCCACCGATTTCGCGCTCCTGCCCAGCTTTTCGCCGATCGCCTCGTAAGAGGCGCCGCCCAGATACAGGTTGAGCACCTTCAGTTCGAGCTTGCTCAGCGTGAAGTGTATGCCCGCTTTCAGCTCCGCCAGCGATTCCCTGTTGACGATCTCCGTTTCCGGATCGACGATTTCCCTGCCGACGGAAATTTCGTAATTTTTGCCGTCTTCGCCGAACCCCGTCAGCGATATGTAGTTGTTGAGCGGCTTGTGCTTGTCCCGTCCGTCCGCCTTGATGGCGGAAAGGACGTTTCTCCTGATGCAGAGGGAGGCGAACGTTTTGAAACTCGACTTGCCGTTGTAGCCCTTGATGGCCTTGAACACGCCGACCATGCCCTCCTGCAAAAGGTCTTCCTTATCGCCGCCGCTCAGAAAATACGAATGGACGACGCTCTTCACCACCGTACGGTAACGGCCGATCAGCACGTCTATGGCGGCGATATCCCCCGACTGCGCGCGCGCGCAGAGTTCTTCGTCCGTCAGGTTATCGAAATCCATGTCAATATCCTTTTCTCTGCCTGAGCGCCTCGAAAACCGCCACGCCGCAGGCCACCGACGCGTTGAGGGAATTGACCTTCCCGTACATGGGGATTTCCACAACGCGGTCGCACTTTTCTTTCGTCAGTCTTTTTATGCCCGTATCCTCGCCGCCCACGACGAGCACGCACTTGCCGCGAAGATCGGCCTTATAGATATTTTCGCCGCCGAGTTCCGCGCCCGTTACCCAGTAGCCCTTTTTCTTGAATTCGTCCAAAAGCGCGTTGACGTTTCCCACGCGGGCGATCTTGAGATGGTTCGCCGCGCCCTCGGAAACGCGCATGACCGTTTCCGTAACGTTCGCCGCCCTGCGGTCGGCGAAAAAGAGCCCGTCCGCCCCCGCGCATTCGCAAACGCGGATGATGCTGCCGAGGTTGTGCGGGTCGGTAACGCCGTCCAGCACTACATACAGCCCGTCCCTGCCCGCAGCCTCGAAGAGCAGGTCGTCGGCGTCCGCATATTTATAGTCGGGCACGTAGGCGATCAGTCCCTGATGGCGGCGGTTCTCGCTCTCGCGGTCGAGCGCCGCCCTGTCGGCGAACTGCACGCGCACGCCCTGCGCGCGCGCCTCGGACACAAGCGCGCGGCTTTCCCCGTCGCGCAGGGAATTTTCCACGAGCAGTTTGTCTATCTTCGTTTCGGTCTTCAAAAGTTCCCGAACGGCGTTTTTACCTTCTATTTTCATGTTTTCACCTTAAAATTGAGCAATTCGTTCAGCCTTTCGGTCTCTCCCGTTACGTACAGATACCCCACCACGGCCTCGAAACCCGTGGACATGTTGTATTCCTGCACGCTGCTGCTCTTGGCTTTCGTCCCCTTTTTGGAATTCCTCGCCCGCTTGTAGATCGCGAGTTCCTCCTCCGTCAGCCGCGGAATGAGTTCGGCGATGAAAGCCGCCTGCGCCGCGGCTTTGACTTCGGCGGTCGCCAGACGGTTGAGTTCGCCCGCCTTCGCGTCCGAAGAGAACGCCAGCTTTTCGCGCACGTACAGGGAATATACCGCGTCGCCCACGAACGCCAGAACGACGGCGTTCATGTTCGCCGCCCTTTCTTTCGGCAGTTTGTCGCCGAGATAAAACGGTTTCATTTTATTATTGTACAACATTTTTCGCAAAAACACAATTAAATTGAGGCGGGCGGGCTCCGCTTTCCGTAAAAAAAGGGCGGGGCGTCAACCGCCCCGCCGTCGTCAGTCTTCCAGCTTTTCTATGATCCCCGCAAGCGATTTCGCCGTGCTTTCGGAAAGCGCGGCGTCCTCCGTTTCCGCGAATACCCGCACGACCTGTTCCGTGCCCGACGCCCGCACGACCACGCGCCCCCGTTCGCCCAGCGCTCCGCGCGCCTTTTCCAGCTCTTCGGACAGCGTTTCGCTGCCGAGCACCCGCACCTTGTCTTTCACGCGCACGTTGACGTTATACTGCGGGAACAGCTTTACGTCGGTCAGCGCGGAAAGCGTTCTGCCGCTCCGCCGCACCACGCACGCCGCGACCAGCGCCGAAAGAATCCCGTCCCCCGTCGTCGCGTAGTCGGTTAAAATGATATGCCCCGACTGCTCGCCGCCCACGTTGGCGCCCTTTTTGAGCATGAGTTCCTTAACGTACTTGTCGCCTATATCGCTCCTGAGAAGCGTAACGCCCTTTTCGGCGAGCGCGCGCTCCACGCCCGCGTTTGTATGCGCCGTGCCGACGGCGTAACGGCTTTTAAGCGTGCCGTCCTTTTTCATGGCGCAGGCGAGCATGTAAATGAGCTTGTCGCCGTCCGCGACCTTCCCCTTTTCGTCCACCGCGATCAGGCGGTCTGCGTCGCCGTCGAAGGCAAAGCCCATGTCGCACCCGTTTTCCAGAACGCAGGCGGCGAGGCGTTCGGGGTGGAGCGAGCCGCACCCCTCGTTGATGTCCGCACCGCCGTGCGCCGCGCCGATAACGAATATTTCCGCACCCGTGCGGCCGAATATCTCGGGCGCGACTTTATAGGCCGCGCCGTTGGAACAGTCGAGCGCGATCCGCATGCCTTTGAGGTCGGCGCTGCAAGCGCCGAGCACGCCCGAAACATAGAGGTCGGCGAGCTGATATTTCTGCGCGAAACGCCCGATCTTCACGCTTTCCGCCAGCACCTGCGCGCTCATTTTCGCCTCTATTTCCGCCTCTTCGTCCTCGTCGAGCTTGTAGCCCTCGGAGGAAAACACTTTGATGCCGTTGTATTCCGCGGGGTTGTGCGAAGCGGAAACGACCACGCCGTAATCGGCTTTGAGCTGTTTCGTGAGAAAGGCCACGCCCGCCGTGGGAATGACGCCCAGATCGTACACGTCCGCGCCGCCGGCCATCGCCCCCGCCGCCAGCGCGAGCGTCAGCATGTCGCCCGAAACGCGCGTGTCCCGCCCGACGACGATGAGCGGACGCGGCCTGAGCTGCGCGAGCGCGTTGCCGCACCGAAAAGCCAGATCGCCCGACAAAAATTCGTTGGCTATGCCGCGGATACCGTCCGTACCGAAATAATTACGCATGTTTTCCTCCTTTTTCCCGCCACGGTATGTAGCGTTTTTTCAGCGTTTCGCTCTCTTCCTGCCGCGCGCGGCCTATTACGAAGGTTTCGCCCTTAACCGTCTTCGTAACCGTCGTGCCTGCGGCGATAAAGGCGCCGCTCTCCACCGTAACGGGCGCTACGAGATTGCAGTTGCTGCCGATAAAGCAATCGTCGCCCACCGTCGTGCGGTATTTGCGCTTGCCGTCGTAGTTGGCGAATACCACCCCGCAGCCGAAATTGCAGTTTTTCCCCACGACGGCGTCGCCGATATAGGTCAGATGCGAAATCTTGGTGCCCGCGCCGACGGCGGCGTTTTTGATCTCGACGAAATCGCCCACGCGGCAGTTATCGCCGATCACGCTCTTTTCCCGCAGATAGGCGTTCGGCCCCACGCTGACGTTACTGCCCACTTTCGCGCCCCGCAGCACGCTCGAAAGCACGGTGCTGCCCGCGCCGATCTCGCTGTCGAAGATCACGTTGTTCGGTTCGAGCACCGCGCCCGCGGCGATATGGCTTCTGCCGTAAACGTGGTTGTTCGGCCAGATCACCGCCCCTG
>UQZE01000121.1 GCA_900545325.1 uncultured Eubacteriales bacterium | reverse complement strand
AAATATATTCGTAACCGCCGCGGTTCTTAACGCTCGAAAGCTCCGCGCCGCGCTCTTTGATCTCCGCGCGGAGAAACTCGTTTTCAATGACTGTGCTCATAAACTTCTCCGTTTTTCTTTCATTATAGACGATTCGCCCCGCGGTGTCAATTTTTTCGCGGAAAAGGGAAAAAGAAAGCGGCGGAAAAATTTTCCGCCGCTTTCTTTAATCCTCTCTTTTGAAGAGATATTCCCTGCGTTTCGCACAGGATACCCACAGGCACGCGCCGTACGCCAGCATGGCGTAACCGACGGCGCCGCATATCCCGACCGCGATCAACACGCCGGTTTCACGCCGCAGCGCAGCGGCTCTGCCCAATTCTAACGCGAGATTCCATGTGCCGAACAGCGCGAAATACGCGCCGAGCGCCAACAGGAAAAGCATAAAGACGAAACGGAAATTGAGCTCCCGCCTGCGGGGCGCCTCCTTTACGATCTTTACCTCCACGATCTTTTCGCCGGCCTCGTTCACGCCGTCTTTTAAAAGATAATCGCAGTTCACGTGCAGAATTTCGGAAAGACGGACGAGGTTATCCGTTTCGGGATAAGCGAGATCGGATTCCCATCTGGAAACCGCCTGCCTGCTCACGTCCAAAAGATCCGCGAGCTGTTCCTGCGTGAGATTCTGCGCCTTACGCGCCTTAGCGATCTTATCGCCGATGTTCATTTTTTCACCTCCTTGCAAATTCGTTACCGTAAGTATAGCACCGAACGAAAAAAAGTCCAATCCCGTGCGTTTTCTATTTGTAACGTTCGGATTGCATATCCCGATTTTTCTTTATTTTCAAAAGCTTTGCGATAACGGTTGACAATTCCGCCGCCGCACGGTATACTGTATATGAAACAATTAAGTAATATATCTCCTAAGGAAATATGATTTCTGACAAGTTTCTAAAAATTACAGGAGGTATATGAACATGGAAGATAAGAAACTGACCTGCAAAGACTGCGGCAAAGAATTCGTCTTTACCGTCGGCGAACAGGAATTCTATCAGTCGAAGGGTTTCGAAAACGAACCCACGAGATGCGCGGACTGCCGCAGAGCGAAAAAAGAACAGCACAACCAGTTCCGCAGAAATCGCTATTAAAAAAAGAGAGCACCGGTCAACGGCGCTCTTTTTATTTGTCCCGCGCCGAAAACTTCGCTTTCAGCCCGCTGAAAAAATCCGCTATGTCCTCCGTTTCCCGCATTTTCACCGCAAGGTAGCGCGCGTCCTGTCCGAAACGGGCAACGCGGCCCTTTTCCTGCATGGTCTTTCTGTCCGTCCCGCAGCAAAGATATTGCGTCATGCGCCCGCCGAGCAGTTTTTCCGCCAGTTCGTCCGCGTTTTTATGGTCCGGAAGTTCGGGGCAGAGCGTTTCGCTCTGCAGCAGCGGCCTGATAAAATAATCGGCCAGGGTTTCCCTCGTTTTATATTTGTTTACGTAAGCGCCGAGCACGTCCAGACTGCCGTACCCTTCCCCGATCGCCGTTTTATAGCTGTTGGAATTTCTGACTTCGAACTTATATATCTGCCCGCCGCACCGCAGCCGTACGTCGTATTCCTTGACGTCGTATCTGAAATCTTCGCGTTCGAGGTCGAACCGATCGACGGCAGCCTGCGGCAAAAGGCACATGAGCGCGATATGCGCAAAGGTTTCCGCAAGCACGCCCTCGAACTGCTTTATCAGTTTTTTCTCCCGATCCCGGATATGTCCTCGATTGATCCGAGTCCATCGTGTAAAGGGATTTTTCCGCCGCGAGGTCTTTCGTGATCCGTAAAAGTTCGCGGTCGGGCAGGCACTTTATTATTTTTCTTTCCCCGTACGGCGTGTCTATGCGGACGCCTTTGAACAATTTTTTCGTATCGCGGCCGCGAAGGTATTCTTCAAACGCCCTTTTATGTCGTTCCGGCACAGGCTCACCTCCCGAATTTCACGCGGTAATAACCGAAAGCGAAATCCGCTTTGCATTTTTCCTTCGCAAGCTTTATGCGCGGAAACGTAACTTTGCGGCAGATGTCGTTTTCGTTGTTGGTGCACAGTATAAACGTGCGCGAACCGCCGTCCTCTATATTTTGTTCCATCACCGCCTGCGCCGTGGTGCCGCTGCCCGCGAAGAAATCGAGCACGACGGCGTCCTTACCGCCGTATAAGCCGACGATACGCTTAATGAGGGCCACGGGCTTGGGATAGGAAAACACGGCCTGCCCGCCGAAAAGTTTTTTCAGCTCCTGCGTGGCGCTCTGGGAATGCCCCACTTCGCCGTATTTCCAGATCGTCGTGGGAGTGATGCCCTTTTTCACGTCCGAAAGAAAGCGCTTTATAGAGGGCACGCTGTTTCCGTTCGGACCGAACCAGATACGGTTTTCCCTTACGTACTGTTCATAACGCGCCTTGGAAAGCCGCCAGCTGTATCCGTCGGGAGGCAGCACCCGCCGCCCGGACGGCGTTGTGATCTCGTAGACATTTTCTTTGACGGCCGGGCCGACCGAGAGATCGCCCGACTTCCACAAGCCGCGCGGATCGTTATCGGGATTTTTATATCTGACGTTCGCCTCTTTTGTGCGGGCAAGCCCGTTGCAGACCGCGCGCGCCTTGTCTTTCGCGTAGCACAGGATATAATCGTGCGATTCGCTGAAATGCTTTTTCAGATTGACGGGAGCATACGCCTTTTCCCAAATGATCGTGGCAATGAAATTATGCTCGCCGAAAATTCCGTCGCACAAAAGTTTGAGCTGCGCGTATTCGTTGTCGTCGATGGAAATGAACGCGACGCCGCTTTCTTTCAGCAGAGGAAGCGCCGCCCGCAGCCGCTTTTCCATAAAAGAGAGCCATTGCGAATGTCTGTATCCGCCGCCCGCGCCGACGCGCGAATCGTGATAAACGAAGTCCTTATTCTGCGTGTTGTACGGCGGATCTATGTAGATGAGGTCGATTTTCCCCTCGTATTCCTTTTTCAGCAAAAACAGGGCGGCGAGGTTGTCCCCCTCTATAAGGACGTTTTCCTTCCCTACGCCGCAAAAACTGAATTTATCCTTTCTTTCGAGCGAACAGGGGCGTTTTTGCAGGCGGTTTTCCGTTTCGTCCTCATACTCTTCAAAGGAAAGCCCGTAACGGTTTTCCAGGCCGTCCTCTACGCGGCCGAGCGCGGAGAGCAGTTCTCCCGCGCGCGCGTCGCCGCGGGCGCCCGCCTCTTCCAGAAAGGATTTTATTTTTCCGATATCTTTCTTCAGCTCGGAATTTTTATCTTTCGATACGTTTTTTGCCATAAGCCGATTATACCAAACTCGAACGATAAAGTCAATTCCGTGTATAATCCTCCTTGTATTTTCCGAAAAGGTATGTTATAATGAATTAAAAACGAAGGAGATTGTTTATATGTCTGTTTTTCAGGATTACAAAGAGATCGAAACTCTGCTCGGCGATTATTTTGCCGCGGTATCCGCCGCGGATATCGGAACGCTCAAAACGATCTTTCACGAAAACGCCTCCATGTACGGTTATTTAGGCAACGACGCCGTGATCGGCACGCCCGAAATCTTCTTTTCGGACCTGGCGGGAAAGCCTTCCATGAAGTCGCAGGGCGTGGACTGCCGCATGGTCATAAAAAACATAAGCGTATGCGGCAGGACCGCGCAGGCCTCTATCTTTGTAGATAATTTTTTCGGCGCGTTCCAGATCAAGGATTTCTTCCACCTTCTCAAACTCGACGGCAAATGGAGAATCCTCTGCAAGACGTTTACGACCTTATAAATAAAACCCCCGGCCGCAATGCTGCCGGGGGTTTTATTTGGTGCGGGCGAAGAGATTTGAACTCCCACTCTTTCGAAACAGATCCTAAGTCTGTCGCGTCTGCCGATTCCGCCACGCCCGCCGATGTGTTTTATTATACACTTTTCGCGCTTTTTGTCAAGGGATTTATCGCCGCAGGCTTGACAGCCGCAATGTTCGGCGTTATAATAAGATTGACGTTTTATACCGTCAAAGGAGTTTTTTGTATATGAAAAATTTAGTCAGAACGTTGCTGTTAAGCGTATTGGCAATCGTTTCTTCGATTGCCCTTTTCGCATGCGAAAAGGGCGCCCCCGCGCCGCAGGAATATAACGTTACCGTAGCGGCGGGCGAGCATTTTGAAGCTTCCGCCAACCCGTCGAAGGCGGAGGCAGGGACAAAGGTAACGGTTTTTGTGGAAACGGAGGAGTTTTTTGTCGTCGAATCGGTCAAAGCGAACGGCGGGGATTGCACGAAAACGGCCGAAGGCAAATATGAATTCACCATGCCCGAAAAGGACGTTACGGTGAACGTTACGGTCAAAGCGGCGGACGACGTAGCCGAAGACGACGGCCTCGTTTGGACGCGTTTCACGCCGCAGATCGCCCCCGCGCCGGAAGATGAAATTCTGTATAACGAACAAAAATTTGCCATATCGTTCGGCGATACTCCCGTAACAGCTTCTATAAATCAGAAAGGAATGATCTACGCGGAGATTTTCTCCACCGATCAGAACGTCATTCCCGACGCGGCGATTTCGGGCGCAGAGGCCGTCAACGTGGTCAGCGGCTGGCAGGCGCTCGACGCGGAATTCACCATAGACCTGACCAAAGTCAAAGAAGGCACGACGACGATCGTTTTCAAAGACACGGAGCACGGACGCGCCATTTCTAAAACCGTAACCGTGGTTCCCTACGGCGAAGTAGTTCCGGGAAGGGTGTGGAAAACGACCGTCAAAGTCGATCTTTCCGCCCTCCGCGGCGATTATGAAAATCTGCGCATTTGGATCACGGACGAAAATTACGTTTACGGCAGCGCGTACGCACAGACGCAGTTCACCGACTTTACGGCGGATCAGGACGAATTCATTTACGAAATCACATATGTGCCCGAACATACCTTTACCATCGCCGTGGGCTACGGGTATTACGAAGAAAGCGTACAGGATACGCGATACAAGAATTTCGATATAACGAACACCGTAACCGGCGGCTCTTCCCAAACGGGTTTCAACGGCATTACGGACGGAAACAAAATTTCTTTCATGGCAGACGGCGCTTCGGTAACGGCCGAAGTGAAAGAAGCCGACTGAAAAAACGGCCCCGACTTTCGGTCGGGGCCGTTTTATAACGTTTTTCCGTCAAAGCGCCGTTCCCTTTTTCGGACGGAACAGCGTTTCCGTATGCGCGCCCTCCAAACGCAAAAGCGCGAATTTTTTATCCACGCCGCCCGCGTATCCCGTAACGCTGCCGTCGGTCCCGACCACTCTGTGGCAGGGTATCATCAGCGAAATGCGGTTATGTCCGACGGCCCCGCCTACGGCCTGCGCGGAAACCCTTTTCCCCGTTTCTCGCTCGATCCGCTTTGCGATCGCGCCATAAGAAGAAGTCTGCCCGTAAGGTATTTCGAGCATGATTTCCCATACGCGCCTGCGGAACGCGGATATGCCCGCCATGGAAAGAGGGGGCGTGAAATCGGGTTTTTTACCCGAAAAATAAACGTCGAGCCATTTTTCCGCCTGACGTAAGACGGGAATATCTTTTTCCACGTACTCTTCGGGCAGGGAATCGGCAAAATATTTCTGTCCGTCAAACCACAGTCCCGTAACCGACGCGCCGTCGCTCGCCATCGTGATGCCGCCGAGCGGCGAAGAATATCTGCTGACGTAATACATGACTACCCTGTTTACAAATCCTTTTCTATGAAATGAACGGCGGACGTATCCCAGTATTTTTTAAAAACCCTTTCCCCGTCTCCGTCGAAATTCAACTGATACATGCGGAACACTACGGGCATGTTTTTCGGCTGCCATTGTTCCCGATAGGAATATTTATATTCCATGCCGATCGCCTTCATCACGTTGCCGCTGCGGGGATTCTCTACGTCGTGCGTGGCGGTTATGTAAGGAATCCCGTCCGCTTTCAGCCGTTCCGCAAGCCTCCTGCCCGCTTCGCTCGCAATGCCCTTATGCCAGAACTCCTTTCTCAGCGCATAGCCGAAATCATGACTTTCGTCCGTATCCGTTTTTACGTACCCGATCGGAACATTATCCGACTTCAGACAGATCGCATACCGATAGCCCTGCGGCTGTTCGTAAACGCGGGCAAAACGCTCGTTGTAAAAATCCTCCGCCTCCCGCAGGTTTTTTACGGGAAACCACGGCAGAAACCTGTTGACTTCTTCGTCCTTCAGCAATAAAAACAACGCCCCGATATCGCCGTTTGTAAACTTTCTCAGAACAGA
>UQZE01000120.1 GCA_900545325.1 uncultured Eubacteriales bacterium | reverse complement strand
AATGGGGTACGAAACCGCGGTTATGCGCGACAAGCTGAAACGTTCGGCGGCGAGCGTGCTCGTAATTATCGGAAAAAACGCACTGTCGGACATCAATATGACGCAGGCTTTTTACCTCGGTTTTTTTGAAAAATTGAGTCAGAATCTTTTGAAATACGGTTATCTCACGCAGCTTTACGTTCTCGGAAAGGAAGAGGAACGCGAAAATAAACGCCCTGAGGTTTTCGATAAATGCGACAACGTTGTCGGCGCGGCGTTTTTAGGCGAATGTTCAAAAGATTACGTCCGTTCGGCGGAAGGCTGGGGCGTGGCGCTCATACTGATAGATTTTTACCATAAGAATATACCCGTGGGGGCGGTCGTTACGGATAATATTAGCGCCTCTTACGACATGACGAAACTTCTGCTCAAAAAGGGGCACCGCGAAATAGGTTTTGTCGGCAGAATCAATGCTACCACGAGCATACGCGACCGTTATCTCGGTTTCTATAAAGCAATGCTGGAATACGACTGCAAGATCAAGGAAGAATGGATCATAAGCGACCGTACGGAGGACGGTATTTACACGAGCATAACGCTCCCTGAAAAACTGCCTACGGCATTCGTGTGCAACTCCGACAGGGCTGCCTATGAAACGGTAAAAAAGATAAAGGCCCGCGGCCTGTCCGTGCCGGAAGAAATGAGCGTGGTCGGGTTCGACAACGACGTGTTTTCCAAAGTCTGTGAGCCGCCGCTTTCGACGGTGGCCGTCAATGTGGATGAAATCACCGCCACCGCGGCCAAACGCCTGGTCGCGCTGATCCGCGGACTGACCAACGAAAATTCCTGCGCGGTGGTCCGGGGTAAACTTATTTTGAGAAGCAGTATCAAGGAGATAACGCGATGAAAAATACAAAGATCAACGCGATTTCGGAGCGGAAAAAGTTCTATATTTTCATTTCGCCATGGCTTATCGGTTTCGTACTGCTTACGCTTGGGCCTATGCTCTACTCGCTGTATATGTCTTTCTGCGAGTGGAACGGTATCGACCTTGCGGGCATGTGGATCGGATTGAAAAATTATGCGGATATATTGTTCCGCGACAAGGATTTTTGGCCCTCGCTCGGCGTAACTTTCCTATGGGCGGCATTTCTCCCGATCGGCATGGTGTTCGCGCTCTTTTTGTCCAACCTGCTCAACAAAGACATACGCTTTATTCCGATGTTCAGAACGATCATCTATATCCCCGTCATCGTGCCCGCCGTGGCAAACTGCCTGCTTTGGCTGTGGCTTTACAACCCGGAAGTCGGCTTGTTCAATATGGTGCTCGAAAAACTGGGACTGCCGAAGTCTTACTGGCTGATGGATAAAAAAACCGTCATGCTTTCGCTCGTCATCATGAGCCTCTGGCAGGTAGGCGGCAACGTAGTCATTTTTCTCGCGGCGCTGCAGGGCGTGCCGAAAGATCTGCTTGAGGCTGCGGATATCGACGGTGCAGGCGGCGTTACGAAATATTTCCGCATCACCCTGCCGATGATCAGCCCGGCCATATTCTTTCAGCTGGTCATGGGGGTGGTCGGCGCGCTGCAAGTGTTTAATCAGGCCGCACTCATGACGGACGGCGGGCCGCAGCGCGCGACTTATTTTTACGTTTATTTCATTTATCAGGAGGCGTTTGTCAATTACAACATGGGATACGCCTCCGCGCTGGCGTGGCTGCTCTTTCTGATTGTGCTCGTCATTACGGTGTTTCTCGTCAGATATGTCGGCAGAACGGTTTATTACGAGGCGGAATGATATGGTAAAAAAACGCAGAAATTTAACAGGGAAGATTTTAACATACGTCGCGCTGACGTTTTTCAGCGCGCTGTTCATCGTGCCGCTTTTGTGGATGATATTTACTTCCTTTAAGGACTATTCGCAGAACATGGCTTATCCGCCGACCTGGCTGCCCGATCCCTGGTACTGGGGAAATTACAAGGAAGCTCTCTTCGAGGTCGTGCCTTATTTCAAATATTTTTTCAATTCCGCGTTTATCGTCGTCATCGGCGTGGCGGCTACGGTCGTTACCTGTACGATGGTCGCCTACGGTTTCGCCCGGTTCAGGTGCAGGGAAAACAAATATCTGTTCATCATCGTCCTTTCCACCATGATGCTGCCCACGCAGGTTACCATGATTAGCAGTTATTGGATTTGGGCGCAGGTGAAGATGGTGGACACCTATGTGCCCCTGCTGATAGGCGCTTTCTTCGGCGGCAGTGCATTTTACATTTTCCTGGTCAGGCAGTTCGTGATGAGCGTGCCGCGGGATTTCGAGGAAGCCGCCCGCGTGGACGGCGCGGGAACGGCGCGTATTTTTCTGACAATCACGCTGCCCATGCTGAAACCCGCTGTCGCGGCGGTGGCGATTTTTACTTTTCAGGGATACTGGAACGACTATATGGGGCCGCTCATCTATATCAAGGATCCCGAACTGTACACGGTGGCGCAGGCGCTTACGCTCTACCAGATGCCGCAGGAAACCCTGTGGGGCGACATGATGGCGGCGTCGCTGGTAACGATTCTGCCGATCGTCGTCTGTTTCGCGGTGTGTCAGAAATATTTTATTCAGGGAATAACGCTCGGCGGTATCAAGGGCTGAGCGAATGAGGTGTATCATGAAAAGATTTTTAGTGTTGGTAACGGCTGTTCTGCTATGCCTTACGGCAGGGCTGTCAGCGGGCTGCAGCAAGGACGACCGCACGGTAATCAGCATCGGGTACTGGATCAACAATACGAACGAGCGCGAAAATAATCAGAAGATATTTGATGCGTTCGAAAAAGCCTATCCCGATTACCGCATCAAAGCCGTGCCGCTCAACTACGACAGTTACGGCGAAGAAGTGCCGCGCATGTATAACGGCGGCACACTGCCCGACGTGATTTGGCTTCGGGAAGAATATCTGCCGATTTTCGCGGAAATGGGCATTATCGTACCGTTGCAGGAATACGTGGATGCGGACGAAGAGTTCGACGAGGAAAAATACGTGAACAACGCGTTGGAATTCTGCTCTTACAACGGCGTTTTGTATGCGCTGCCGCGCGATATCGGCGTGCAGGTGATGGCTTTCAATCTCGACATCATGGGCGATACGCCCCTGCCGGACAGCGACTGGACATGGAACGACATGGTGGCGCTCGGTAAAAAGTTCATGGTGAAGAGCGGCGACAGCTATTCGCAGTACGGGCTGGGCTGGCTGGATTGGAAGAGCCTCGTTTATAGTAACGGCGGCACGTTGTTTGCTGACGGCGGCAAGAAAGCTACGTTTGACGACCCGAAAACTGTGGACGCGCTGCAGTTTTATTCCGACCTTGCGAACGATCCCGAAATTGCCGTTATGCCGAGCGCGGAGGCCTCGCAGGGGCTGGGAAATCCTTTTATCGGTAAAAAGGCGGCCTTTGCGGTCGTGGGGAGCTGGGATTTCGTAAAACTTAAAAAAGTAAACATGAATTACGATATTCGCCCTTTCCCCAAAGGGCCTGACGGCACGGGGCAGATGCGTCTTTCCGGACTGCCGATCGGAATCAGCAGCAAGAGCGCGCAGAAGGATATGGCATATGAGCTGGTACGCTTTTTGTGTTACAGCGAAACCGCGCAGAAACTGCAGGCCGAATATTCCATCGCCATGCCGAGCATAGAGGCGATCGCCCGTTCGGAAGTTTACACTTCTTCCGAATACGCGCCCCCCTCTATCGACGTTTATTTCGAGGCACTCGAAAATACCTTTATCGAGCCGCACTTTGAAAATGAACAGGCCGCGCTGTCCGTTTTTGAAGATTATCTTTATATGATTTATAACAAGGCGAGCGGCGCGCTGGTCAGGGCGGAGGACATCGCCGCGGAAATGAACGCCGCGATTCAGGCGGAACTTTAAGGAGAGAATATGAAAAAATTTTTGGCAGTAATCGTCGCGGGACTCATGCTCGCAACGTGTTTCGGCACGGCCGCATGCAATAAAGGCGGCGATGAAACGAAAGAAGAATACAAAGCGTATCCGCTGCTCAACGCAGGATTTGAAGATCCCGCGGACGGCAGCCCCGTAGGCACCGCGATGGACAGGGGCTGGGATTATTCGCTGGAAAACGGCATGATGATAGAGGATTTTACACAGAGCAGCGAACAGAAGACGGAGGGCGAATACAGCGTTAAGATCGCGCCCGTCATCGGCGGGTATATCTCGCTTTACCAGGTCATGCCTCTTGAAGGTGAGGATTACGCGGCGAAGTTCGACGCGCAGTTTGCAGACCAGAAGACGTTCGCGGAGAAAAACGGCCGCGTCATGCCTAAACGGGGCGACGTGGTGGAGGCGACCGCGGATATCTATATCGGCGGAGCGGAGCAGACCGATTATTCTGCTGTGAGGATGTTTATCGAACAGGAAAATTCCAAAAAGAGTAAATCGGTGGTAGCGCAGAGCGAGGGCGTAAATCTGAAATACGGACAATGGAATACCGTCAGCGTTTCTGCGGTTTCAAACGGCGGCGCCATCCGCGACGACAGCGTCCTTATATTGGTCAGTTTTAAGATAGACGTTGCGGAAGAATCTGTCATTTATATCGATAACGTACAGGTGGGCACGCGCAGGAGCGGTTCCGGCGGCGGTTCGGATTCGGAAACGGGATACGCCTCGCGCGGCAGTTATGTTTCCATAGAGGACAATAGTTTCGAGCGCGGCAACGAATTGTTTAAGATAGCAGGGCAGTCGGCCGAAACGACGGATACGGACGCATATTACGGCGAGAGCTCGATCGTCGTTCCCGCGTCGCAGTCGGCGCAGTATACGCTGTCTACGGCAGAAGCATCGCTCGCGCCCGAAACTGCGGCGGCGGGCATTTGGGTAAAGATACCGCAGGATGCGTCGGGCAGCGTAAAACTTTCGCTCAAGAGCAGAAATGCCGACGCCGTTTACGCCGACGTTACGGAGGTCAGTACGAGCGTAAAGGGGCGTTGGGTGTATCTCAAGACACCCGAACCCGACAAGAGCGCGGCAGCGGGGGTTACCGAACAGCTCCGCGTAACGGTGGGCAACAATACCGATAAGGATGTTTTTTGCGATTTCGTACAAGTGGGCGACTGGCAGAGGATCAACGGCAACCCCGTCAAAATGGCATTTATGGCCTATCAGCCGTGGTTCAGGAACAACGGTGCGGAATGGGGTAACTGGAAATACGATTCGAGCGCGGGCGCAGCTAACGGCGGCAGATTGTACGATCCCGCAGCGGTGAAGGACGGCCGCAGGGACATCGCCTCCGTGTATTATCCCGTTATCGGCGTGTACGACAGTGTGGATATCGAAGTTCTTTCCTATCATGCAGACCTTATAAAGGCCATGGGATGCGACGTCGTTCAGGTCAACTACTACGCGGATCTCGCGAGCGCGAAATATCAGCTGGAAGTGCTCGATAACCTGTTTGCCGTCTGCGCGGAAAGGGATATGAAGGTGAGTATTCTTTACGAACCCAAAATACACCTGAACGGCTGGATCCCGCACGCGTCGCGGGAAGAAAGCATTGAGGCGATGGGGCAGGACTTAATAAAGTTCATCGAAAAGTACGACGCACATTCCGCGCTGCTCCGCTATAACGATGCGCCGATGATAGAAGTATTCGGGCTCAATCTCGTAACGGGCGCGGAATGGGGACAGATCAAGGCGGCGGTAAAGACCGCTACGGGTTACGATATTCCCCTGATGGGAGACGGTGTAGGTAGCGGTGATTATTCTAACGTGATGTCGATGTTCCAATGGACGTTATATAACGGCTCCCTGAAAGAATGCGACGCGGCGGAAGCGCTGGAATACTGCCGATCTATCAACGCGCCCGCTCTCGAATGGGCCGAATCCGACGTGGGAAACAGACTTGCGGTAGGCCTCGCGTATCCCGGATTCGACGATACGCCCGTCATGAGCTGGGACCCCGCAAAAGGCGTGATCCGCAAGATCGGCAACACGGGTGAAGAATTTTACGCCGCCAGCTGGCAGGCCGTGCTGGAACTGAAAGACCGCTTGGATTGGGTGCTCGTGGCGACGTTTAACGACTGGACGGAAGGCACCATTATCGAACCGACGGTACAGCTCGGACATGCGCTCGCAACACTTACGCAGGAAAACATCGCCGCATTCAAGGGCGTTACGAACACCGTCGATCTGGAGGCGATAACGGAAAATTATCTCTCCTCGCGCGGACACGACTACAACGATTTGACATTCCATTATTCTGCAGAGGTCTGACATGCTTATCAACAAATATGAAAAAAACCCCATAGTAACGGCAGGGGG
>UQZE01000119.1 GCA_900545325.1 uncultured Eubacteriales bacterium | reverse complement strand
CGTGCCCATCGCAATACCGAGCACGCCGTTGTCGTTGAGATCGATCGCACCGGCGAGCGCGGTAACATCGCCGTCGTTCGCTACTTCCAGCGGCGCGCCGAACTCGGCGGCGATGTCGATATACATATTTTTCACGTGCTTTTCAAAGTCTTCTTCGGGCACTTTCAAAAAGAGCGAAGCGACCATGATCTTGTTATCCACGTAAATGCCCGCGCTCGAAACGCCGATGGCATCTACACGGGGCATTTTAGAGGCCGCCGTGGCGAATGCCGCCTTGATTCCCTCGTAATGATATTTCCAGTCGGAATTGGCCTTGGGAAACCACACGACTTCTTCGCTGTACACAACTTCGCCGTCCACCACGGCGCTCACCTTTCTGTCGCTC
Source organism: uncultured Eubacteriales bacterium (assembly GCA_900545325.1). Classification (GTDB taxonomy): domain Bacteria; phylum Bacillota; class Clostridia; order Christensenellales; family Borkfalkiaceae; genus UMGS775. The sequence continues at coordinate 5,955 of UQZE01000119.1, read as the reverse complement.
CCGCCGGCGTCGAAACCGATGCGGCATCCGTCGAGGTGGCCGCCGATCTTCAGCGAACAGGAATTTTCTTTCGGCAGTTGATCCGCAGGCACGTTCAGAACCTCAAAAGGCGCCTCGTATACCTTGCTCATGAAGTCCGCGTCGAATTCGCGCGCGCCGCCTTTTTTGTACATTCCGGCGATCTCTTCCGCAACGTAATCGTCGCCGCTTATGTATACCTTGTAGCCGCCGGCCACCCAAAGGAGCGATTTTACCAGCCTTTCCGCTATACCGAGGTTTTCTTCCCTTTTGTTTTCATCCGCAAAAATTTCCAGGGAATAAATATAATTATACCCTTTATTTCTTTCTATGCACAAAGTCAGCGTCTTATGCGCTTCTTTTTCAGCCGCCGCTTTGAACTCGCGGAGCGCGAGGATCATCGGACGGAACCCTTTATCGTAATTGAGCGTATATTTCATTGCTTTTATCCTCCTTTACGACTTAATTATATAATATACCGAAAAAAAATGCTTTACAAATTTATTGTCCGTTTTTGCACAAAAAGACACAAACGCTTGAAATCTTTCGTAAAATATTGTATAATGCAAACATGGAAAACAAATACGGAAATTATATACAGAACGTTCTGAAAGAAACGTTCAACGTAAGATCGATCTTCACCATCCATTATTTCAAATACGGCAAGAATTTCCGCGTACGCAAGGAAGCCCATAATTTTTGGGAATTCGTTTACATCGACTCAGGAAAAGCCGTTATCACCGCGGACGACAGGCAGTTCACGCTCTCGCAGGGACAGGCTTATTTTCACAAGCCCGACGAGGTTCATACCATACATACCGAGGACGAATTTGCAAATTCCGCTATCGTATCGTTCGAGTGCACGTCCAAATCCATGAAACTGTTCGAAAACCGCGCCGTAACGCTCAACGAATTCGAAAAACAACTGCTGAACAAAATCATCTTCGAGGGCAAGCTGAGCTTTAAAGACAAGCTGAACGACATCTACCTGGTCAAAATGACCAAGCGGGATGACGCGCCTTTTTCGGGCGAACAGCTCATCAAAAACTGTATTGAACTGCTGCTCATATCGCTCGCGCGAAACATATTGAACGAAAACGACAGCGAATCGCTTCAGGATCATCTCGCGCTCAACAGCCCCGTGAAGATCGTGGAAAACATTTTGCAAATCCTCAACGATAATCTTTACAATAATATTGATCTCGACACGATTTCCAGAAAACTATCGTTCAGCAAGACGTACATCAAGGCGATTTTCAAAAAACATACCGGGACGACAATCATTCAGCACTACATAAATCTGAAGATTGCCGAGGCGAAAAAGCTGCTCAGTCAGAATAAATACACGGTTACGGAAATCGCGTTCATGCTGAATTTCAATTCCGTGCATTATTTCAGCAGGCAGTTTAAAGACCAAACCGACATGTCGCCTACCGAATATGCGAATTCCATCAAAGCGGACAACGTACTTTAATTGCAAAGCCTCCGAATTTTCGGAGGCCTTTCATTACTGCAGAAGTTTGAACCTGCCTACGATGGGCAGTTCTTTGCGAACGCCGTTCACCACGTTCACTATACCCAGTATGCCGAGTATGAGCATGGCCAGGCTGAACACTCCCGCCAACGCGCCGAATATCGTTGCCAGCACGCCGCCGACCGTAGGTATAAGCCCGAAAACAGCCGAGGCTATCCCGAAAAAGGCGTTTCCGACCACGGAAACGATCAGCAGCACAAGTCCCTGATTTGCGTGAAATTTCGCCTCTTCGTCGTTTTTATACATGACGAGCGGCAGAAAAAACAGAATACCCCACACGTAACAGAGCGAAAAAATCACCTTCCGCGCGGTCTCTTCGTCCTTTTTCTCTTCTTTTTCCTCTTTTTCCGCAGTTTCTTCGGTTACTTCCTCTTTCTTTTCCTCATCCATAATTCTATCTCCTTATACTAAAAGCGCGGCCGCGCCGATAATCCCCGCGTCGTTGCCGAGCGTGGCCGTCAAAATTTTCACGGCGGGCGTCCCCTGATACCCGTAATGCCTTTCCTCGCAGTATTTCACAATTCTGTCGATAAGGAATTTACCCTCGCCGCAGATCCCGCCGCCCAGAACGAACGCTTCGGGGCGGAAGATGTTGCAGTAATTCATGATGCTTTCGGAAAGGTACATTATGTAATCGTTCACGACCTTCAACGCGCTTTCGTCGTTTTCGCGCGCCATGGCGAAGGCCGTTCTACCGTTCACGTTATTGATATCGTTGTTCGCGTATTCCCACATGTTGGAATCGGTATCCGCGAGCATCGCCCGTTTCGTATCCCGGATGAGCGCCGAAGCCGAGCAATACGCCTCGATACAGCCTTTGCGCCCGCACGTACATTCCTCGCCGCCCAGCACGAGAACCGCGTGTCCGAGCTCCGCGCCCTTGGACTCGTTGCCCTCATAGAGTTTTTTATCTATGATAATCCCCCCGCCTACGCCTGTTCCGAGCGTGAACATGACCACGTTTTCATATCCCTTCGCCGCGCCGAAAATGACTTCGCCGAGGGCGGCCACGTTGGCGTCGTTGGAAAGTTTATAGGGAACGTCCACATATTTTTTCAGGCCGTCCACCAAACGCACGTTTTTCCAGCCGAGGTTGTTGGAATATTCCACAACGCCCGTCTTTCCCGTTACCGCGCCGGGACAGCCGATACCGACGCCCTCGACGTCCTTTTCCGTAAGGCCGTTTTTTTCTAGAAAGGCGACAAGTCCCTCGCCGAGCGATTTAATCACGCTTTCCGCGCCGCTTTCGGTCTTTACGACCGTTTTGTCGAGCAGGCTGCCCTCTTCGTTTACGAGCCCTATTTTGATGCTCATGCCGCCGATGTCGACGCCGATATATTTCTTCATGACAAAATACTCCTTATAACAATTTTCCCGCAAGATAAACGCCCATGACGGACGCCATCATCAGCCCGCGCGTCCAGCCCGAAGAATCGCCCAGGCAATAGAGATTTTTAACGCCCGTAACGAGGTTTTCGTCCATCGACACCCTGTTGCTGTAAAACTTGATTTCCGGCGAATACAAAAGCGTTTCCGCGCTGGCAAATCCGGGCACGACGGTATCCACTTCCTCTATGAAATTGAGAATGGAAAGCATCACCCTGTACGGCATGGCCGAGGTGATGTCGCCCGCGACCGCGTCCGTAAGCGTGGGTTTCACGTTGGAACGCATGAGCTCTTCCTGCCAGCTCCGCTTTCCGTCGCGGATATCGCCCAATCTCTGCACGAGAATGCGGCCGTCGCCCAGCATGTTGGTGAGTTCCCCGATCTTCTTCGCGTATTCGATCGGCCTGTCGAAAGGCGCCTGGAAATGGCTTGAACATAAGATCGCGAGGTTGGTGTTCTGCGATTTTTTCTCTTTATAGGAATGGCCGTTGACTACGGCGAGATCGTTATCGTAATTTTCCTGGCTGACGAAACCTCCCGGATTCTGGCAGAACGTGCGCACCTTATTTTTGAAAGGGTGCGGATAACCGATCAGCTTGGACTCATAGAGGATGTTGTTGACTTCCTCCATCACCTCGTTCCTGACTTCCACCCTCACGCCGATATCGACAATGCCCGCCTCGTGATTCACGCCGTGTTTCTTGCACATGGAATCCAGCCAGTCCGCGCCGCGGCGCCCCGTGGCAACCACAACGTTCTGCGCGCGGATTTCTCCTCTTCCGCCCGAAAGAACGGCGCCCTCGCAGACGCCACCGTTCACAATGAGATCGACGGCGTCCGTATTGAATATTATTTCGACGCCGCCGTCGAGCAGGCTATTTTCGATAGCCAAATAGATCTGCTGCGCCTTTTCCGTGCCTAAATGGCGGATCGGGCAGTCGACGAGCTTCAAATTCGCCTGTATCGCCTTTTTGCGGATGTCTTTTATCTTTTCCGAATCGGAAACTCCCTCCACCTTGGTATCCGCGCCGTAAGAGAGGTATATTTTATCGGTATATTCGATGAGCGCCTGCGCCTTATCCTGCCCGATGAGTTCGGGCAGTTCCCCGCCTACGTCCGCGGAAAGTGAAAGCTTGCCGTCCGAAAACGCGCCCGCCCCCGAAAACCCCGTGGTGATGTGGCAGTTTCTGCAATGCACGCAGACGCCCGTTTTCGCCTTGGGACACGCCCTTTTTTCAATGGCGGAGCCCTTTTCCACTATGGTTATTTTGCCTTTATATCCTTTGTTGAGCAGTTCGAGCGCGGTAAATATGCCTGCAGGCCCCGCGCCTATGATCAATGTATCCGTTCTTTCCATATTGTCCTCAGCCGTCTCGTTCGGCTATCATATCCTTTACTTTCATCAGCCGCGTAAGGCCCGAACGCTCGTTCTCGTCGAGTTTCATTGTGATGTAGCGAATGGTTTCTTCGATATTCGGTATCATCACGTATTCGAGCGCATTGACGCGCCGCTTGCTCTTTTCGATCTCTTCCGCCAGCATCATCGTGGTCTTTTCGAGTTCCGCAAGCCGCACGAGCTTTACGAGCACTTTGCCCGCAAGTTCCACGGAATAGTCCGCTTCGCTCGTTATATCCACGAACGAATAAGGATATTTCGCGGCAGATCGGCTCTCTTTCAGCGAGAGCGCGGGCACCTCCACGTTCATTATATTCTTCGTCGCACATTCTAATTCCACCGAAACGGAGGGCATGGAAAAGGCAAGCTCGATATCCGCCCTGGACATCAGCCCGCGCGCGACGGAAAACTGCTTTAATACGCCCGAGACGTCCTTTTCCACCTCGTCGCGCATCGCCTTTGTCTCGCGGATAATAACGGAAAAACGGCGAACCATTTCGTCCGTCTTATCTTTGAGTAATTTATGTCCCCTCTGCGCCGTTTTGAGCCGCGCTTTCAGCTTTTTCAGCTCCATCCGGGTGGGGTTTACGTTCATTCTCGCCATTATTCTTCTTTATCCAGATATTTTTCGATAAACTGAACTTTAATGCGTTTCAGCTCGGATTTCGGCAGTATTTTCAAAAGCCGCCACCCCAGATCGAGCGTTTCCTCAATCTGCCTGTTTTTCGTAAATCCTTGGGAAACGTACTGCTTTTCGAAACTTTCCGCAAACTTGGCGTAAAGCTTGTCGATATCGGTGAGAGCCGCGTCGCCCAAAATGGCGGCGAGTTCTTTCGCCTCTTTGCCGCGCGCATAAGCCGAGAAAAGCTGATTCATGGTGTCCGCATGGTCTTCCCTCGTCTTGCCCGCGCCTATGCCTTTGTCTTTCAGACGGGAAAGGGAAGGCAGAACGTCGATCGGGGGATTGATCCCCTTTTTATAGAGTTCGCGCGACAATATGATCTGGCCTTCCGTAATATAGCCCGTAAGGTCGGGAATGGGGTGCGTTTTATCGTCCTCGGGCATGGTGAGAATGGGGATCTGCGTAATGGAACCTTTTTTCCCCTTGATCCTGCCCGCGCGCTCGTAAATGGACGCGAGGTCGGTGTACAGATAACCGGGATATCCTCTGCGGCCGGGAACTTCCTTTCTCGCCGCGGAAACTTCGCGCAACGCTTCGCAGTAGTTCGTGATATCGGTGATGATCACAAGCACGTGCATGCCCAGATCGTATGCGAGATATTCCGCGGCGGTCAACGCCATTTTCGGCGTGGCGATACGCTCTATCGCGGGATCGTTCGCGAGGTTGGTGAAGAGAACCGTCCTCGATATGGCGCCCGTCTTTTTAAAGTCCTGCACGAAATAATCGGCTTCTTCGTAAGTGATGCCGACGGCGGCGAATACGACGGCGAATTTTTCGTCGCTTTTGAGCACTCTCGCCTGCCGCGCGATCTGCGCCGCGAGTTCGGCGTGCGGCAGACCGCTCATGCTGAACACGGGAAGTTTCTGCCCTCTGACGAGAGTGTTCAGCCCGTCGATGGCGGAAATACCCGTCTGAATAAATTCGTTCGGATAGATCGGA
>UQZE01000118.1 GCA_900545325.1 uncultured Eubacteriales bacterium | reverse complement strand
CTGTTAAAATATATTTTCTGCGTGTTTTCACGCAGAAAAGGCGTACGCCTTTATTTTTTTATGCCGTTTGATTTTCCGGCGGCATTTTCCCCGCCGCCTATTTATTTAATTAAGTTAATTAATTCTGTAATTTTATTATAGCACACATACAGGGCTTTGTCAATACCGATTTTTAAAATTATTTGTTAATTTTTGGATACGAAAAACCCTTTCCCGCCTTTAAAAATATTAAAGAGTATCCTGTATAGGATACTCTTTTTTTTCTCAGCGGTTCAGAAGTTCGTCGCTTAAACGAAGTATTTCCCTGCCGTATTTCTTCTTGCGCGATTTCAGCATGCGGGCGTAAAGCGGATAAGTCAGCGAAACCATCGCTATGCCGACCAGCCCTACCGCGACGCCCAGCGCCATAATGTCCCCTATCACTTTCATCGCCAGGCACATTCCCACGCCGAGCACCAGCGCGCCGACCGTGCCGAACGAATACGCGAATATCCCGCAGGGCGTTTTCACCTTGCCGTCGAGCTTTTTCAGCTCGTCTAACCTGCTTGCGTCCTTTACTTCGTACTGCGCACGGATTTGTTCCGCAATCTTTTTTTCGTCATTCATGAGAGATACTCCTTTTCTTTTTTGTACCCTCATTATAACGCCCGATCTTTTCCTTATTTTTAACGTTTTGTTAAAGTTTTGTAAATTCGCCCTTTTCTTGTAGCAATTTTTCGCTGAGCCGCAGGATTTCCTCGCGGTATCTGTCCTTTCCCTTTTTCAGAAAAAACCTGTACGCGGGATACGCCGCGCCCAGCACGACCGCTCCGACGGCGGCGACGAGCGCGCCCCAGGCGAATATTTCCCATTCCAAAATCATGCTCAGCCCCAATCCGAAAATCAGCGTTCCGGACACGCCGAGCGAGATACCCCAGATTTTTGCGGTATTCTTCACGCGCGCGTCGAGAGCGCGCAGTTTCGTGAGATCGTCCCTTTCCCCCGCCGCTCCGTACTGACGGCGGATCCCCTCTATCTCCCGCCGTTCCTCCGCCGTCGGCGCGCGGTAGGTATATGAAAAATTCTTATTTTCTTCCGACATAACTATCTTCCTTTAAGGCGACAGACGCCTTTGCTATCATAAAAATACCCGTTCCGATGATGAGAAGGCACACCGCGCCGCCCGAAACCGCGTTCATTATGAACATGCCGCCATCGGAAAAAGCCGATATAAGCGCGGTCTGCAAGCCGAGCAGGGAAACGAGCGCCGCCGCGAAATTTATGTTTCTCAGCGACTGCACGACCGCGTCGTCGTACCGTTTCGCCCTAACGAGGTTGCGGATTGCGAGCGACAGTTTGAGAAAGGCGTATGCGGCCGCGGCGTAAATCATCGTCCCCGCATAGGTAAACGCCTTATAGTAAAGCACCATCTGCACGACCGCCGCCGACAGCGCCAGCGTGAGCACGAGCAGCGAAATACCGCAGGCACGGTAGATTTTTGCGCATTTTTTCCTGTCCGATCTGTCCGTTTTTGCGCCGTACAGCACCACGCCGAGCCGCACGCCGCTCAATACCAGATAATAAGCGGCGAGTGCGCCGTACCACACCGAATGTCCGACGACGGCGAGCACGCCCTCGAATATCGCGAAAGCGGCGTTCAGCAGAAACGCCGCAACCGAAAAAAAGAGCGTTCTGTAGGCAAAATCGTCTAAAATCCGCGCGGTGAAACGATATTTTCTGAGCGCGGCGACGCTCTGCTTTTTGATATCCGCACCGAATTTTACGAGCGTATACACGCTGTACGCGAGCGACAGGGCGGCGAGCGCATACGCGGCGTAAACATACCAGCCGCCTTTATCCAGCGCCACGCACGCGAGCGAAAAACCGACAAATACGGCGGCCAACGCGTATGCGAGCGCTAAAAACCAACCTTTCGGACGCTTGAGAAATTCTATTATTTTCTTCACGGCGCACCCTTCGCTATTTTCACGGTGAATTCGCTCCCCTTTCCCAACTCGCTTTCCACCGCGATCTCTCCGCCGAGAATGTCTATCGTCTTTTTGACCAGCGCCAGCCCCAGGCCGTTGCCCTCGACCGCATGCGACCTGTCGCCCTGATAGAATTTATCGAAAATCCGCGCGCCCGTTTCCGCGTTCATGCCGCAGCCCGTGTCGCGCACTTTCAGCACGGCGAACCCCTCCCTTTCTTTCAGGGAAACTACGATCTTCCCGCCTGCGGGCGTGAATTTCACGGCGTTGGAAATGAGGTTGCTCCATATGACGTTGAGGAAATCGGCGTCCGAATAAATCTCCATATCGTCGATATTACACACGAGTTCGATCTCTTTTTGTTCGAGCGCGCCGAGAAAATCGAGCAGGCACTTGCGAACCTCTTCGCCGAGCTGCACCTTCTTTTTTTCGGGAAAAATTTCCTGGTTTTCCAGCTTGCTGAGCCTGAGCACGTTGGTAACCAGTTTATCGAGCCTTCGGCTTTCCGAAACGAGCGTTTGGGCGTATTCCCGCCGCACGGCTTCGTCCTTTTCATCGGCGAGCGCAGCCGCATAATTGCGTATGACGGCGAGCGGCGTTTTCATTTCGTGCGAAACGTTGGCGATAAAATCGCCGCGGAGGATTTCGCTTTTTGAAAGCTCCTCCGCCATTTTATCGAGATTTTCGGCAATGACGTCGTATTCGTCGTATTTTCCCCAGGCGTGAAACGTCCCGATCCGCACGGAAAAGTCCCCCGCGGTAATCCGTTCCGTCGCGTCGAGAATCCGCTTGACGGGCCTTTCCACCATGACTTTGCGGCGCACGGCGTCGATTGCCGTGCATAAAACCGTCATAACGCATATGTTTGCCAAGGTAACGAGCGCGCTCAAAGCGGTGTTTCCGCCGCTCTTTTCCTCGGTGAAATCATAGACGAGAATGGAAAGCGAGGCTATGACGACCACCATAGCGAAAAACCCTAGATATCCCCAGACGGTAAAACGCGATTTCTGCGTGTTTTTGTTCTTCATTTCAGCACCGCCTTATAGCCCAGTCCGTGCACGGTAACGATCTCGAACCCCTCGGCGGACGCCGTCTTTTCCCTGATCTTCGCCATGTACACGTCCACGGTGCGCGAGGTCGCGGAGGAATCGTAGTCCCAGAACATTTCCATGAGCTGCGCGCGGGTAAAGGTCTTTTTCGGAAAGGACAGCAATTTGTAAAGAATGTCGAATTCGCGCACGGTAAAGGGCACTTCCACCCCGTCGAGATAGGCGGTATGCTCTTCTTCGTCCATGACGAAACCTCCGATCTCTATCCTGCGGCTCTTTTCGATATTGGCGCGGCGGAGCAGAGCGCCCACGCGCAGAAGGAGTTCGTCCATATCGAACGGCTTGGTGATATAATCGTCCGCGCCGAGGCGGAATCCCCGCTGTTTGGAGGGCAGATCGCCGAGCGCGGTCATGAATATCACGGGAATATCTTTATCCGCCGCGCGCACTTCTTCCGCAAACTCGAATCCGTCCTTGCCCGGCATCATGACGTCGCTCACGACGATATCGAACTTTTCTTCGCCCATCTTTTCCAGCGCAGCGACGGCGGAAAGACAGCCCGTCGCTGCGTAGCCCCTGCTTTTCAGCGAACCGCAGACTATCTTATTCAGTTTTTCGTCGTCTTCCACGACGAGCACGTTGACCATGGCGCCCTCCTTTTCGTCTTATTTTACGCGAATAATGTTAAAATTTTGTTAAAAAAAACGGTTTCCGCAGGGAAACCGCAAAATTTTACACGCCCGCGGAGGCGATCGTTTCGCCGTCGAGCGTTTTCAGCGTGAGAACGCCGTTTTCTTCCAAAGTGAAATAGCTCCTCGGCGTGCCGTTTTTCGGCAGGGACACCGAGCCGGGGTTGCCGTACAGAACGCCGTTTTCCCTTTGGATGAACCCCGTGTGAAAATGTCCGTAAAGCACGGCGGAAACGCGCGTTTTCGGCGGAACGTCCTTATTGAAAACATGCCCGTGCGTCAAAAAAACCGTTTTTCCGCCGACGGAAACCAGCATATCTTCGATAAATCCGAAATCGGAGATCAGCGTATCTACCTGCGAGTCGCAGTTGCCTTTGAGCACGACGAGCCTGTCGGCCATGGCGTTGAGGATTTCCGCCACGCCCTTGGGATCGTACCCCTCGGGCAGGGGATTTCTCGGCCCGTGATAGTAAATATCGCCGAGAAGTATGAGCAGACCGCCCTTTTCCCTTTCAAAAGCCTCCGCAAGTTTTTTCGTATAAACCACCGAACCGTGCAGGTCCGACGCAATGACGTATTTCATGATTCACTCCTCGATCAAGTCTTTTATTACTTCCGACGCGATAATCAGCCCCATGACGGACGGCATGAACGCGACGGAAGCGGGCGTGCGGCCGAAGGTTTTCCCCTGTTCGGCGGAATACACGCATTTCACGCCCCTTTCCACGCCCCTCTTTTTTAGTTCGCGCCGCATTACGCGCGCAAGCGGGCAGACGCTCGTCTGCGAAATATCCGCAACGCGGAAAGACAGCGGATCCTTTTTGTTTCCCGCGCCCATGGCCGCGATGAACCGCGCGCCCGCCGCGCGGGCGCGCAGGCAAATTTCTATTTTGGCGGCGACCGTGTCCACCGCGTCCACTACGTAATCGTAAGCGGAAAAGTCCACGGTATCCGCGTTTTCGGGCAGAAAGAACATATCGCGCGCAACGACTTCCGCTTCGGGCGAAATATCCTCTATCCGCGCTTTCATTGCGAGTGCTTTCTTTTGTCCCAGCGTGGAATGAAGCGCGATGATCTGGCGGTTGATATTGCTTTCCTGCACGACGTCGCCGTCAAAGAGGTCGAGTTTTTTCACGCCGCTCCGCGCGAGCGCCTCCGCGGCGTGGCCGCCTACGCCGCCTATGCCGAACACGGCGACTCTCGCCCTGCCGAGCCTTTCCACAGCCTCTTTGCCGAGCAGCGTTTCCGTGCGCGAAAAAATATCGCTCACAGCAGTCTTATCCCCGCTTCCTCGCATTTTTTCAGCTCTTCCTCCGTCCATACGGAGGACTGCACCTCGCCGATATGCGCTTTTTTCAGAAAATACATGCACAGCCTCGACTGCCCTATGCCTCCGCCGATCGTGAGCGGCAGTTCGCCGCGCATGACCGCGCTGCAGAACGGGTTGCCGAGTTTTTCGGTTTCGCCCCGTTTTTCCAGCTGTGCAGGCAGACTTTTTTCGTCCACGCGTATGCCCATGGAGGATATCTCATAGGCTTTGTCGTACAGTTCGTTGTATAAGAGGATGTCGCCGTTCAGCTTCCAGTCGTCGTAATCCGCCGCTCTGCCGTCGTGCGGCATGCCGTCCGAAAGATCCCAGCCGATATGCATCAAGAACACCGCTTTCTTTTCGCGGGCCGCGGCGTCCTCCCGCTCCTTTCTCGAAAGGGAGGGATATTTTTTTTCAAGCTCCTCCGAAGTCGTGAAAAATATCTCGTCCGGCAAAGACGATACCAGCGCGGGATACTTTTCCTGCACTTTCGCCGCGACGGATACCAAAACCGCGTAAATTTTCCTTACCGTTTCTTTAAGATAGTCCTCGTTGCGTTCCTCGCGTTTCAAAATCTTTTCCCAATCCCATTGATCGACATACACCGAATGTATGTAATCGAGGTCTTCGTCGCGGCGGATGGCGTTCATATCGGTATAAAGCCCCGTTTCGGGCGCAAAGCCGTACTTATTGAGGGCGGCGCGTTTCCACTTTGCCAAAGACTGCACGATCTCCGCCTCCTTTCCCGCAGCCTTGATGTCGAAACGGACGGTGCGCTCGTAGCCGTTCAGATTGTCGTTCAAGCCCGTTTCGGGCAGCACGAAGAGCGGCGCGGAAACGCGCGTCAGATCGAGCGCGGCGGCAAGCTCGCGTTCGAACGTATCTTTAACGAATTTTATCGCGATCTCCGTTTCCAGCAGATCGAGAACGGGACGGTAATCTTTCATTTTTTGCTCCTTTTGTCGGTCAGATCGAAACTCAGCTTCAAGAGGTTCCGCGTTTCTTCGTCGGGCACGTCGGAATTCGGAACGACGGTGATCCAATGCGTTTTGTTCATATGATACGCCGCCTGTATGCCGCGGTAATTTTCCCGCAGCAGTACGGAAAGTTCGGGCGGGACCTTGATGTTCAGCACTACGGTTTCCCCATCGCGCGGCTCCATGCCCAAACACCTGTTGGGCGCGGCGAGAACGATACCGAACCACCTCTTCGTATCCTTGTGCCGAAGCACGGTAATTTCGGGATCCTTTTCAAAAGGGCAGTCGTAAGCCGCGCTTTTCATGCCCTTCGTAAAGGCGAGGATTTCCCTTTTATCCATCAGTAATTGAATGTAGATCGGAAGAGCGTCG
>UQZE01000117.1 GCA_900545325.1 uncultured Eubacteriales bacterium | reverse complement strand
TGTGCTCTTCCGATCTCGCCATTTTCGTCAAGTATTTTTGTAATATTGTTAAATATATCCTTTTGATAGAAATATGTATTACCCTGATATACCACGCCAGCAACTCCGCTTGCGTCGTATATAAATTCCAATCCGTCACTTTGTTTAATCAAGCGATCGTTCGCATCGTAATTAAACTTAATTTCCCCTTTTGCGCTTCTTCTGCCGCGGCCGTCATAACTAAAACGCGTATCTTTATAAGTTTGCAAATACCGCCCCACGTCCCACGTTGCAGCATATCCGCGATACGTTGTAGGATTGCCGAGAGCGTCATACGCAAACTCCGTCCCGTTATACGACATTACGCGGTCGCCCATATACGTATAATTGTAAGTCGTAAACGATTTTTCTTCCACGTTAGAGCTTAACGTAAATTCCGTTTCCCTGCGGCAGAGGATATTCCCATTATTATCGTATTCATAAAGATACGTTTTTTGCAGTTTTCTATTATCTTCGCGGACAAGACGGCTTAAAGCGTCGTACGCGTAGCGGACGGTAAGTTCACCGTTTTCAAATATCTTTTCGATATTGCCGACTTTATCGTAGGCGTATTTCGCGCCTTCCACAATCAAGAACTTATCGCCCTGCTTTCTGCCGTAACGAACAGAAGACGGCATATTGGTGGCATGATCCCCCACTTTGCGATAATATATATATTCACCCGCAACTTTATCGGCGTTATTGCTGATTTCTCTGCCCGCATTTCTGCCGAGCTTGTCCGTCTGAGGACTAAATTTATAAACGCCTGTCGTTATGCTTTCCAAATCCCGTGCGGCATTATCTTTGTAAGCGTAAGTATATGTTCTTGCGCCCTCTCCGCTCTGCGTTACACTGCTGACGTTGCCGAAATCGTCGTAACTATTCGTTGACGTAAAATTTGTAGAAGCATACGTCTTTTGTCTGTCCAAACCGTCATACGTTACAGTTACTCTATCGAAAGAAAACCCGTCACTTAATGCGGTCAATTGATTTTTGGAGTTGTATGTACATTCCGTCATCGTGCCGCCCATAAATTGCGACTTTGTAACATTACCGGCATTATCCTTATAGATCATATGCACGCCGCCGTTCGCGTCGGTAACTTTTACATATTCTTCCTCGGCGTTATCGGCGGAATATTCTATCGAGGCATACTGAACGCCGTTCAGCTTGACCGCCGTTTTTCTGCGCTTATGGTCGTATTCGTAATTTACGACGTTGCCGCCGCTGCGGAGTTCGGTCAGAAGTCCGCAGGTATACGTCTTCTGCGTGCTGTTTTCCACCCCTTCTTCCGTGCTTTGCGTGATCGCGCTCACATTATCGTCGAGATCGCAGCCGTAGGAAAGCTTGCCGCCGTTCGGATATTTTTCCGTTTTTACGATGTTCGTACCTTCTATATATTCGTATTCCGTCTTGTTTTCGCCCGTTTCGTCATAGTCCGCGAGCAGCTTTCCGTTTTCCGCATATTCGCTCTCGCTGTAAAATTTGCTCGACGTATCCAAAGAATTATACGTAAAACTCTTTACCACGTTGCCCTTGGAATCGTAAACCGTTTCCTCTACGGTCTTTCCCTTCGTCAGTTCTTCGCCCTCCGTATAACTTTCCTTGCGGACGAGCAGGCCGAGAGCATTGTAGTAATAATCGACGAAAGAAACAAACGAAGTCGCGGGAGAAGTCGTCGTTACCGTCGTTTTTTCCCGCACCGCGCGCTGAGCGTCGTCGTAAACGTAATCGGTAACGCTCGAAAGCATATTGCTCCCGTTTTCCGTCAGTTTCGTCGGGCTGACCGTCTTCTTCACGGGATTGTTGAACTGGTCGAGCGTTACGGTAACGGTTTCGCCTGCGGCAAAAACAAAGCTTGCGAGCGACGCGGAATACAGGCAGGACTTCGCGGCCTTTCTTTCGACCGTTCTCGGATTGCTCTGCACCGTCGTCCCGACGTAATAGGGAACGTATTCGTACTGTTCGGCGCTCGTAACCACGCCGTTTTCCTCCACATAATGAGCCGACGGACTGCCGTTTGCGTCAAACAAGTATTTTTCTTTATTTTTATCTTGTTCGATCGTAGCGGAGTCGATTTTTCCGTCGGCGCCCGAAACATAGGCGACGCTCACGGTTTCGATCTGCGCGCCGTTGCCCGCAGCGCCGTCCTTGGCGATTTTGCCCGCCGTCGAAAACAGAGCGGTTTCGCAGAGCTTATTTCCCGAATATGAGAATGTGCTTTGCAGTTTATCGTCGGAAACGACCGAACTGAGTCTTTCCGAAGAATAGCTCAGGGAAAGATTTTTACCGCCCGGCAGGGTAATTTTCGAAAGCCTTCCGTCAGTATAAGCATAGGAAGTCTTTCTGCCGCGCGCGTCGGTGATCGAAACAAGCTGATCTTTTTTGTTGTAAGAAAAGAGTATCTGTTTTTCCTCGCCGTCGTAAACGCGTTTTATCCTCCGTTTTTCGGAATTTTTAATGGTATATTTTTCGTACTCGATATACGTGCCGTTTTCAAATTTATCGTAAACGGCGACAAGTTCTCCGAACTTATTGAAGCCCTTGATGATCGTTCCGTCAGTCAATAAATTGACCGGCAGCTGCATGCCGAACTGTTCGAGCTCGTATACCTTGCCGCAATATTCCTTGTAATACGTTTTTATCTGTTTAATATATTGATTTTTCTTTTCCGTAACGGCGTCGATCTGTTCTCTGGTATTCCGATCGACGGACTGCAGATACGATTTTGTTTCGGCAAATTCGCCGTATTGTTCCGTTACGTTTGACTTCTGTCTGCTCGTCAGCCCCTTTTGATCGTTTATATTTTGGTTTAAACTTGCGTAATATCTATCCCAGTTATCCTTCGCATCCTCTTGAGATAAGGCGTTTCCGCTCAACTGAATGTCAAAAGAATTCAATTGATACTGCATTCCCTCTATCTGGTATTTCATAGCCTCTTCCTGCAAGGAAACGGAAGATTTTTGATTGATCAGCGATTCGTACTGGATTTTCATGGACCGATAATTCAGGGCTTCGCTTTTCGTCAATATCATCTGCGCAGAACCAATGTTGACAAAATTTTTGAAATTCTCGCTTTTCAGCGTAGATTCGGAAAAACGTTTCGATATTTTTCCGTCCGAAATATTTACGACAACGTAGTCCATAAGCGCGTTTTTATACGCCTCGACTTCATTTTCGAGCTGTTTCTGCTCGTCGCTGCGCTGTTCGAGCAATTCGGCGTTTTTCATTCCCTCCAACACAGTAACGGCTTTCATCCCCGCAGCCGTCCTGTATTCCGCAGTAACTCCGTATTTCGTGCCGCCCGTCGTATAGGAAAGCGTTCCGTCCGGTTCAACCGTCACCGCGCTCTTTTCTACGAACGTCTTTTTATTTCCGTCGTTGAGATAATAGTAATAATCTTTAAAACCGTGCTTTTCGCCTTCGGCGTCCGTATAGATATAAGTGGCGTCGATATCTCCGCCGCTTTTCTTCACGAATTTTTCGTGCAGGTTCAGCCTGAAATCCTCACCCATGGAAAACGTTTCGCCGCTCCTTTTATAAACGTGGCCGATTTCCATGCCCATAACGGAATTTTCCGCCGTTATATCGGTGAACTTTACGGTCATTTCGCCCGTTGCCGGATCGAGCTGTCCGATCATCGCGCCGGCGACGGAAAACGTCTTTTTCACGGAGCGCGTGTTTTCGTTCGTCAGATATTCTACTTCAAGAACGGGCGCCTCCGAACCGTCGGCATAAAAGTCCACGTCAACGAAGTCGTTGGAAGGCTGCAAATACACGTTGAAGTTCCCGCCCGAATTTTTAAAATCGGCCGTGATGTCCTGTTCAAGCGGCCCGCCCGTATAATCGATATTGCCGTTGAAATATATGGTGCCGGCAGTACGCACCGTCACGGGATACAAAATGAGTTTCGCGCCGATCACGCTCCCGTCGATATCGGGCATGTTGCTCTTTTTCACGGTGATGACCGTGCGGTATTCCATCGCCGGATTTTTCGAAACCTTGATGTAAGAGGAAGAACGGTCGTCCCAGGAATCCCCGCTCGAAGAACTCATGCTCCGGCACTGCACTTGCTTTGAGATCAGGCTCGTACTGTCCGTGATAATCTGCGGGTCGACGGTAACGGGGAACGCCCGCCCCTCTTCGGCAAACCATTCACCGTTCGCCACGACGTGAAAGAGATACGTCCCGTCGCTTTCGGGTTCGAGTTCGTAGTATACGTCGTCGCTCATTTCGCCGTTCGCGTCGAACATGAACGGGCTGGGAATGGTAAATTCCTTTTTTTCCTCTTTCCCTTCGCCCCTTTGCGAAAAGAGCTCGATGTTTCTGTTGTCCTCCGAAAGCTTCATGCCGAGATTGGTCGTTTTCAGGCGGAAAGAAAATTTATAATCCTCCTGCGGCGCCCTTACTATGATGTTTTCCTTCAGGTTGGTGCCGAGCATTTCGTATCGCAGGTCGACGCCGTCTTCAATATTTCCGTACGTGATTTCGCCGTCCTCCGCGCGCGAATTTCTCGCCGCGGCCGCAACGGCCGCCGTGCGCGGAGCAGCCGCGGTTTTGGGCAGGTACGTCCATTCGAGGCCGAGATCGGCCTTTCCGAAGGACAATATTTTCCCTGCGTCCGCGTATTTCGCAGCCTCTACCTTATACGGCCCGTACGAAGACGAAAAAGCGTTTTCCCTTTCCGTCAGCTTATTGTCGACGGGGAGCATTTTTCCCGTAGTCTCGTCGCGGTAATGCAGCGGATTGCTCGCCACGATCTGTTTCGCCGTGCCGTCGTTCATCTGATAAATTTTGGAATTTTCGCTGCGCTTATCCTGCATTTCGTAAAGCGCGCCGGCAAATTCGCCGACCGCGGCGCCCTCCGTTTCCCGCGCGGGCTGCGCCGCGGCCGGCTGTACGGCCTCTTCGGCCGCGTTGACGTTGTTTTTCATTTTAATAATTCCCATTTTTATTCTCCTTTTAATTTTTTATTCTTCCGCTCCGCCCGTTTCGAGCGTAACGGCAAAAACGTGCATGAACATATTGTCGGGAAGAACGATTTTCGCGATCTTCCCGCTTTTTTTCAGTTTGTATCCGAAATGATACAGGTAAATAAAATGCAAGAGCCTTCCCGAGGAGGGAAAGACCTTTGCCGTTTCCACGGTGCAGCTGTATTTTTCCGACTGCATGGACAAATGTTCCGCGCCGAGTTCGTACGCCCAGTCCGGCAAAAGCAGACGGAACTTTTCCTCCGAACCGTCTTCAAACAAGATGCGGGCGTAATCGTAGTTCTGCCCCCAGTAGGCAAAACCGAGGATATGAACTTTTTCCGCATACGCCTCCGCGTTTATCTGCTGGTTTTCGCAGCGGATATTATCCTTTCCGCCCGAGGCGAGCTGAAATTCCGCGCCGTTCAGCACTACCTTTTCCCCCTTGAAATAGTTTGACCGCAGAATACAGATATCGTCCAGACCGAAACCTCCCTTTTCGGGCAGTTCCCGATAGACGAGTTTGTGGCAGAAATGATCTTTCAGATCCACGCAATGAAATTTTCCGCTCATATCCCCTCCTCCAGGCTCAGATGGATACGGTTTTCAAGTTCGGCCGCCCTGTCGAATTTACGGAAGATCTTGTCGAGTTTGTCCTTTGCGTAACCGAAATCGTTTTGCCGCTCCATCTTCCATAAAAGCGCCGTAAAAAAAGTATATATGCTGACCAGTTCCTCGATCGCGTCCCCCATGACGGGAGCCAGCGCCGTGCAGGAAAGCAGCTGGCGCGATCTCTTGGCCTTTTCGATCAGCGAGATCGCCTTTCCGTATCCTTCACGCACGGCGTTTCCGCCCGCGGCGAACATCTCTTTCAGCCTTTTAAAACTTTCCGCGGCGTTTATTCTGGATTCCTCCAGACGCGCCCGCTCCGCCGCTATTTTCCGAAGAAAATCGAAATCCCCTTTCTTTTTCCGCCTTTTCAACACGATGCAGGTCGTTTTGCCGCGCGCTATCCCGCGGCGGTACTCGCGGTTTGCCTTGAAAATATTTTCCATCGACACGCTTTTTTCCATGAAAAAGTAGCTGTTCTTGTAGTTATGGTCGGTTACGTACAGTTCGCCTTTGCCGAGGTCGAAGCCGTAGACCATAATGAGGTGCGGATCGTGGTGCTGTCCGTAAGTATCGGCGCGCGATTCGAGGTAAAAACAATCCACGCCGACGATGACGGGCATTCCCTTCGCGATATAACGAACCAATCCGCGCCAGGTCAAATTTTTTCGTATTTCCCTATAGCCGATATAACGCGCCGCGGTCTTTTCATCGGTAACGCCCTCCTCCGCGGCGAGATCTTTTTTGAAATAAAGAAACCTGTTGAGCAGAACGTCCCGCCCGTCGAG